>NZ_JBRFPI010000085.1:0-13719 GCF_053579595.1 Cellvibrio sp. | reverse complement strand
CGATGCATTGATGCGCGCATAATCAATATAACGCTGGGATTTATGCTCAGGCAACGTGCCCCAATCCCATAGCGACAACCCGGCGTAACCGCGCTCAACTACACGATTTAAATTATCCCAATGGTTGATGACACGGTGCTGTAATTTGGGTGCACTGGCGATGGAAATGTTAGCGAGCGATTGCTGGGTTTGAATCAAACGCAGCAAATGAAAACTGCCGTAAAGCACACCCACATCCGAATTTGCGGCGATAACGGTGACCGGGCGTTTATTGATACGCGTCTGCTCAATTAAATAGCCTTCATCACCCAATACAGCCAAACGATCACCTAACTGCAGCGACGCAATAAGCGGAGAAGTGGCAGGCGTACCCACTACCAATGACTGTTTGGACAATTTTTTATTAGTGATGGCGACAGGTTTATCCAACAAACCACTTAAACCGCGTTGTAGCTCGGCGGCTGCTACACTCAAACCGGGTGTAACACCTTCAACCAGAATCTGGGTGAACTGCTGCTGGTAGGCTTTGCGCAATGTTTTGTCTGCCACTGGCTGATAACGCAACCACATGTCATAACCATCTTCAGCGTTGCTGACTTGTGCAGCTCCAGCAAGAAAAAACACCCATAAAATGAATAGATTGGTAAAGAATCGTCTGGACACCTGTAACTCCACATGGATTATTCTTAAATAACTGCTATCTTATAGTCACAACAAATATAACACTGGTATACAAGAACACAACTTAATAAATGTAAAGGATCGCACCGTCTCCAATAACACTAAAATCATCCTTAACACTCTTTATTTCGGTCAAAAAATGATAAAAATTCTTTCTTTATGCATTATTTCTCTGGTTGGTATTCAGGCCTTTGCCGCAGAACAAACTATCCGCGTAAACGATTTCAGCGACCCTAATGCCGCTTATGCCATCAAAATGCTCAAGCTGGCGATTGATCACAGTGATAACCCCAATTACAAAATAGAAGTGGTCAAAGAAGATTTCACCCAGGCACGCGTCAATGAAGAGGTGCGTACTGGCGGCCTATTGGATTTGTGTTGGGCATCTTCTGATGCAGAAATTGAATCACAGTTACGCCCAATTCGCATCCCACTTTTTAAAGGTCTCTTGGGTTATCGCATTTTTATTATCAATAAAAATAATCAAGCCAAATTTGATCAAGTCAAAACACTAGATGATTTAAAAAAACTCACTATAGGCCAAGGCCGTACCTGGGCAGATGGCCGCATACTAGAAGCCAATGGTTTCAACGTGATCAAAACGAATAAATACGGGAGTTTATTTTACATGGTTGAAGGGGGCCGTTTTGATGGCTTTCGGCGCGGTGTGCACGAACCCTTTGGTGAACTTGAGGCGCGCCCCACCATGGACTTGACGGTTGAAAAAAATTTAATGGTCTACTACCAAATGCCATTTTATCTGTTTGTCTCTCCCAGCAACCAAACACTTGCCAAAGATTTGGAAACCGGTTTTGAACGTGCGATTGCTAAGGGCGAATTCGATAAAGTCTTTTATGGCGATAAATCCATTCAGGACGTGTTGCAAAAAGCCAATATGAAAAATCGCCGTCTATTTAAATTGGAAAATCCCCTCCTATCGAAAGAGACCCCCATTGAACGCAAAGAGCTCTGGTTTGATCCGCAATCGATACCCGATAACACCAGTCAGACTTCAAACAACAACACTACTACCAATCAAATTACCAGCATCGAATAATCAACTGATATAAGAGGAAAACATATGAATATTTCACGCAGAGGGCTGCTAGCCATGAGCGGTGCCACAGCGGCACTGATTGCCAGCGCTAAATTACAGGCAGCAGAAAAAGCAGCGGCAGCGACAGGTTTGAAAGAAGCCTACAAAGACGACTTTTTAATTGGCGCAGCATTGAGCGCATCGATCATTAAAAAACAAGATCCAAAATTAGTCGCGCTGATTACCAAAGAATTTAATTCAATCACGCCCGAAAATTGCCAAAAATGGGGCGAGATCCGCAACGAAGATGGCAGTTGGAAATGGGAAGACAGCGATGCCATTATCAATTTTGGCAGCAAACACAATTTGCATATGGTTGGCCACACACTGGGATGGCATAGCCAAATTCCTGAAAGCGTTTTTAAAAATAAAGACGGCAGCTATATCTCCAAAGAAGCTCTGGCAAAAAAACAACAGGAACATATCACCACCCTGGTTGACCGTTACAAAGGCAAGATTGCCGCATGGGATGTAGTCAATGAGGCAATGGGCGATGACAACAAAATGCGCACCAGCCACTGGTACAACATCATGGGCGATGATTTTCTCGTCAACGCATTTAATCTTGCCCACGAAACCGATCCCAAAGCGCACTTGATGTACAACGATTACAACAATGAGCAGGAAGGGAAACGCAACGCTACCATTGAGATGCTCAAACGTTTGCAAAAACGCAATGCACCCATTCACGGCTTGGGCATGCAAGCGCATGTTGGCCTTGCGTCAGATATGAAAAATTTTGAAGATAGTATCATCGCCTATTCAGAATTGGGCTTGCGCATTCATTTGACTGAATTGGATATCGATGTGTTGCCATCGGTGTGGAATTTGCCCGTTGCAGAAATTTCTACCCGCTTTGAATACAAACCCGAGCGCGACCCTTACATCAAAGGCCTGCCAAAAGAAATCGACGACCAACTTGCCAAAGCTTATGAAACCCTGTTCAAAATTTTAATTAAACACAAAGACAAAGTGGATCGCGTTACCTTCTGGGGTGTGAGTGATGACGCCAGCTGGTTAAATGGCTTCCCTATTCCTGGCCGCACCAATTACCCACTGTTGTTTGACCGCAACCAGCAACCCAAAAGTGCTTACTTCCGCTTGCTCGATCTTAAGAAATAACTGACTGTTTCGTGCGGATTGTTGTAACCAGCGTTGTGCTGTAGGCTTGCGCCAACACCACCAAGGCTTACAACAATCCGCATGCATAAAACACCCCACGCCAAACATCTGCCCCCGGTTTTTCGCTGGTCGTATTTAGGCCCGCGCTACTGGCCCACCTGGATTCTATTAGGATTTTTACAGCTGATCGCTCATCTACCTATTCCAGTAAATATTGCACTGGGGCGGGGATTGGGTTGGCTACTCTTTCATCTTGTGCCCAACCGCAAGCGCATCGCCGATACCAACCTGCGCCTTTGCTTTCCTGAACTAAATGACGCCGAACGCGAGCAGATGGTGCGACGTATTATCCAATCCTGCGGCATCAGTTTTTTTGAAAGTGCGATGTCATTGTGGGGACCAGCAACGCGTTTGGTTTCAGCTCACAGCATTAGTGGATTGGAACACCTACAGGCAGCACAAACAGCAGGCAAAGGGGTATTACTTGTTGGTTGTCATATGACGACTATGGATATCTGCGGCCGCATGCTCGCATCGCACATCAAATTTGACATTCTTTATCGTCAAGATCCCAATCCCCTGCTCGCCTATATGCTGGTGAAAGCCCGCGAAAGTTTTAATGGCGAATCGATTATCAGTGTGGAAACGCGAAAGCTGGTACGCAACCTGCGCGCCGGGCATATTGTGTGGTACGCACCGGATCAGGATTACGGAATCAAGCACAGTATTTTTGCGCCCTTTTTTGGAAATCCCGCTGCGACAGTTCCGGGGACAGGCCGTTTCGCAAACTTGGGCGCTGCGCAGGTCATGACATTTATGCACTACCGCGAAGCCAATGGTCACTACCGAATCGAAATAAGTGAACCTCTGGAGAATTTCCCGAGTGGTGATGATGTGGTTGATACCACACGAATTAATCAATTAATTGAACAGATGATCCGCAAACAACCGGATCAGTATCTATGGGTACACAGAAGGTTTAAAACGCGACCGGAGGGAGAGAAAAACATTTACGCAAAACAGAAAAAGTAAGGTTATGCCCAAGCCCAGCCAGAGCATAACCTTATAAAACATCATCCTACCAATTCATTTTCTGCTTGATAAACGCCGTCAACTTTTCAGCATTGGCTTTGTGTTGTGCAATGCGTGGGTGGCCACCAAAACCCGTGTACTCAAAGAAAATGGTATCCAGTTTTGTGTCTTTATTTTCTTTTCTCATCCGCTCAACAGCAGCAGTAACATAACCTGGCCATTTTGGATTAGCGGTGGCATCCATACTACCCAGTGCACAAATAATGGGTACATTCGGATATTTAGCGCGAATGCTGCGGACAAAATCAATATAGGCCTGCACACGCTGTGCATCGCTCGGGATAGGTTGCAAACGTTTTTCACGGTCGATCAACCAGCTGTCGTTTTGCAATAAATTGATCACCACCACATCCGGTGTCCACTGGGTAAAATCCCACTGGGTTTTGTTATCACCCACCGCGCTTAATTGGTCATAAAACTGTGGCATGATGAACGGAAACCAACTGATCATGATGCCGATACCACTTTGCGAAATGGTGTGCAATTCCGCATTGAGATTGCGCGCGGTGATTGCACCGTAAGCCCAATAATTATTTTTTTCATTCAGAAGATGATCAACGCCATTGTCAGCGCCTTCATTGCCTGCACCTGAGGTGATCGAGTCACCATAGATCTCAATACGGCGAGTTGGGCGCGCAGGCGGTGCCAACAGTTTTGCCCCCGCATCCAGCACCAAGCCTTTAAATGCCGTAGCGCCCTCTTCACCTTCGGTGCGTTTGTAAATTTCCACACTGTGATTACCAGGCTTTAACGCAGTAGAGATCACATAGGTCTGTTCACCCTGTTTGGCCTCCAACACATAGGGGTGCTGGGTTTCACCATCAAGAAAAACATTGAAATAGTTTTTCCCAAGTTGGTCATCTAATTTAATCGCCAGCGAGGTGCCGGTAAAATTGGCTTTAATGCTGGTACCCGCCCAGGAAATCGACGGGGCTTTTTTGTCGGCAAAGTCGATCCGGCCAGTATACAAATACTGCTGGTTATCGGCGCTAATCGTCTGTATTGGCTCTGCCAAGGCAAGACTGGAAAAACACAGGTTGCCGAGCAGAAGGTAGTGAAGTAATTTCATGGGATATCTCGCGTCAGGATTTGAGTTTGAACTGGCTGTGATTCTTGTTATAGCGGTCCATATTAATCGGCTGCCACCGCAAATACCACCAATGCCATACAAAGAAGCGTAAATCCCACAGAGGGCAGTAACACAGAAATTGTTCACAGATAGCGCCTTAAAACAAGACTGTTTTTATAGAGGCTTAAGTGCGAATATTGCCACTCATCTCAATCCCATTAAGCGCAGGAACATTATGAACCTGAAAAATCACAGCGAATACTTCTCCAAAATATTCGACAATTTGGACGCAGCAGGCGAATCATTGACGGAAATTACCTTTGAAAATTGCATCTTCCAGCAATGTAATTTTTCTGACGTGCGATTCTACAAATGCAAATTTGTAGACTGTGTATTTACAGGATGCAATCTCAGCAATATTAAAATTGACTACAGCAAGTTTTTTGACGCCAGGTTTAAAGAAAGCAAATTAGTCGGCGTAGACTGGACCAAAGCTGACTGGCCGCGCTTCAACTTTACCGCACCCATCGGTTTTGAAGAATGCATCATCACCGATTCATCATTCTATGGATTGGGTTTAAGTGAATTAGTATTGGAACATTGCAAAGCCCATGACGTAGATTTCAGAAATGGCACGTTCACCAAAGCTAAATTTTCCTACACCGACTTCACCAACAGCCTGTTTATGAAAACCAATCTGCGCGAAGCCAATTTTAGCGAAGCAGAAAATTACGATATTGATATTTTTAACAATGAAATTCAAGCAGCCAGATTTACCCGCCTTGAAGCGGTGCGTTTATTGAATGGGCTGGATATTGAGTTGGTGGATTGAATTTTTCATTATTCTTTATTTAGCAGGAATAACCTCATCGAGTGTTTTTTTGGTCAATTAAAAATAAAAATTTTATTAGTAAATAAAGTGATTTTAGAGGCATGCCCACAAGAGAAGTTTATTTTTTATTGTCGCCCTATGCCACATAGTAAGATTGACAATATCGAAAGACGGAAACATTATTTCCCTTCCGAGCTGGCTGTAAATCTGTGCATTATTAAGTCGCACCGGAACCAATAAATCAATTCTTAAACGAGGAAGGAAAATGAAATATTTTGGACTACTAAAGGCAACAGCATTTCTTGGTTTAATGTCTACTGGAATTTCAGCCTCAGCCGCACCGGTATCATGTACCTGGCAATATGCCGGTGGTGGGGGTGGCGGTGGGACATCAGTGATTGCAGAAGTTTGTTTAAACTATATCTATAATGGAACTCAAATCGTTGGTGCGCAGCATGTGGCAACAAGGACATGGACTTTTACTGGCCGGTTCAACCCCAATAGCAGCACCACTCAATGCCAACTGAGCGTGTCAAGCGGATTCGGAAATTCAGGAACATGTGTTTCGCCAAGTTTTTACACCACAACAAGCAGCGCAAGTACAACGCCCGCAATATCAAAATTACATCTTCTTGCTCTTAAACTCGAAAAAAAGAGTGCTGCATTAAAATTGACATAATAAATACGAAAAAAGACTTTCAGTAGTCAATATCAAGTACCATTTCGGTACAATGAAAATCCTGACCCGCATCTCATGCGGGTCGCTTCTATTTAGCTTTTAAAATAGTAAGTTGTTGCAGATTATGAAACACAAAATTGGATTAGTTATCGCATTCCTATCAGGTGTTTCCAGCACTTGGATATTCATTGATATCGAAAAAAAATTACAAAACACTGCATCAGCATCACCTAATGATACGCCATTAAATATGGATTATTCTGCAAGGCTCAATGAACTTAGCAACGACATAAAAATGTTAAAGATGGAAAACGCTCAGCTTATTTATAAATTAAACAGCATCACACAAGAAAACAAAAAAAAATCTGCAGAACATATCATAAAACCAGCTGCTCCTGACTTAACAGAGCAAGAATTGGTGACCTACAAGCTCAATGAAATATCTACGAATATAATAGAAAAAATGGGTGAAGGCCTACAGAACTATGCAGATAAAATATCCACTGACTTTAATAATGAAAATGAAGATATATTTTGGTCTGAACAACAAGAAGCACAATTGAGAGCAGCAATAAATCAAGATACTGAACTTAGCGGCATCGCCATAAGAGATATAGAGTGCAAGACCTCACAATGCAAGATTAGTGTTTTTTCGGGAAATTTGGAACAAAATCAAGAGATCTTCGAAAAGCTAACCAGATCGATAGGTAAGCTCTACAAAAATCCAAGTTACTACGCTGACCCACTGGAGAGTAATGGAATTAAAACAATTTACTTTAAAACCCTGGAAAAATAATTACAGCAAATAGTGCGAATTACCCATCACAACTCACTCTTAAGAGCAATATCCCTCACCCATTGCTTTCTTCTCTCCTGGCGTAAAATTTCCACCTGCGACCAAGAGAAAAGTAGCGAGAGATACAAAATATACATACCGAGGATATTGATCAGTAGAGGAATTAGCATTGAGATATCGACCGCGCCTTTCATAATCGAAGCGGGTTGATGCAGGGTGTACCACCACTCAACAGATTTTTTTATGATGATTACATTAATAACGCCGACTAACGACAAAACTGCCGCCGCCTTATTGCCAGCATCACTGTTTTTATAAGCATCCTGCAATGCATACACTCCAAGAAAAAGAAAAAACAAAATCAACATAGAGGTAATTCTTGCATCCCACACCCACCATGCACCCCATGTTGGCTTACCCCAGATGGAACCGGTAACCAATGCCACAAATGTGAATGCCGCCCCCAAAGGTGCCGATGCTTTCATCATCATAAATGAGAGCTTTGTTTTCCAGATTAAACCTACTGCCCCCATTATCGCCATCAGCACGTAAGCAACTTCAGCTATATGCGCTACAGGGGCGTGAATAAACAGAATGCGATAACTGTTACCCTGCTTCGAGTCTATCGGCGCGAAACCTAATCCCCAAACAGTACCCACCAACAGCAGCACGAATGCGACTGAATACATATAGGGCAACCAAGCGCGGATATATTGGTAAAACCAACTAGGCGTTCCGAGTTTATATAGCCAATTCCATCTCATTATTTTTTCTCACATTTTCTTATATATCGACGCAAATAATAACATCCAAGTAGATAAGTACATTTGCATTTAGGCACTATTTTGCATTCACATTTGAACATGCAGCATAACTCTCAACTATTTAAGAACGCTAAATCCACGCTGTTAAAACGCGCCAAATTGGGAAATACATCGGCAAAATTTCCCGCAGGCAGACCATACCAACTCGCGAGGGTTGCGGCGTATTGATCCATGCTGTTGGTTGGGATAATGCGACCTTCGCCGATATCGTCTTTTCCGCCAATAATTAGTTCAGGAAATTGACCATAAACATTACCACCATTCACAGCGCCACCCATTATCATTTGATGACTGCCCCAACCATGGTCAGTGCCATCGCCATTGCTCGTGAGCGTGCGACCGAAATCGGAAGTGGTAAAGGTGGTGACTTGGTCGGCTATACCTAATTCGACTGTGGCTTTATAAAATGCATCCAGACCCGTACTTAGTTGCGCAAGCAAAATATCGTGGCGACGTAATTGATCGCCGTGGGTATCAAAATCGCCCATGCCGATAAAAAAGGTTTGGCGGGTGACTTGCAAGCTGCTACGCGCCGAGAGCATTTGCGCCACCATTTTTAAATTGGCTGCGAGTGGATTGCCTGTGGGGAAAACAGTTTGCAAGGGTGCCTGCGCATCCAAAGCAGTTTTTACCTCGCCGGCCAGATCCCATGCCAGGGTTTGGGTGCGGGCGTATTCGCGTTGGAAAATATTCTCTTGCTGCTGTGCCAACAATGCTTGATAGATTTGGATGCGGCTTAGCTCGCGCGCATCGCTGGCTTTTTTATTGAAATTTTCCAGCTCTTTAATGCCCGCTGAATCGATGGAATAAGGTACTACGCTATCGCCACTCTGCCAAATATTTGAGCCACTGAGCGAAATATTCATCGAGAGTTTTTTGTTGATATTCATCGACTGCATTGCATCTGCCGCACGCCCCGCCCAACCATTACGACGAGTACTCGATTGCAAACTTTGCAAAAAAGTTTGCTGGTCATTGTGTGAAAATAATTGTGGCGGCAGAAGGGATTTATTGCCTTGATAATTAGCTTTGCTTACAGGCTCAACCAAAGCGCCGACATTGGTTAGCAACGCCAACTTGCCTGAGTTAAATAATTGTTGTGCATGGGGCATGTTCGGATGAAAACCGAGTTGGGCACCCGAACCACTCAGATTGGACAGCGATAGCAATTTACTTTGCTCTATCGCCAGGGTTTGGCGCGATGCTTTATAAGCGGCATATTGAGAGTCTTCGGTAGGGACGAGCATGTTAAAGGCATCGTTACCACCAAATAAGAAAATGCACACCAAGGCTTTGTAAGAATCGTTGGGTTGCACCATGGCGTTGGCGAGTTGCAAGCCCGCACTGATGGTGTAAGCGGTACTACTACCAAGTGCAATACCGGCAGCTTGTTTTAAAAAATGACGGCGATTCTGCATATTATTTTTCATAGGATTATCTCTGTGCCGCATATTCAGGTGAAGCCATTACCAAAAATAAGGCCTCATAGACTAGCGTATCCCGCTGCCACATTTGGCCTTCTTCACCCCAGGTGGGATCGACTTTATTATTATTCAAATGATTCAAAATTAAATCGTACATGGGCTGACTCATCTGCCCCGCCATTACCACCAGATTTAAATGATCCAATAACTCAGCTGGGTTTTTGCTGAGCTCACGTTCGCGATCCAAATGCAGGCGTGGAGAAAATGCATCCCAGTTACCATCGATTGTTGGCTCTAACCAATCGTGGGGGGTGTCGCGCCAAAAGATCGCATTACTCAAAGTGGAGGCCTTGGACATGATCATACTTTCAGTGAGAATCTGAAATTCCGGGGAGCTCATATTGGCATTTTTTAACTCGCCTGGATGCTGGTAATCCGGGCGATAAAAATTAAATACCGAAAAGGACCCGTAGGGGCGCTGGCCAAGCAAGCGACCTGAACCATAAAAGCGAAGACGCGGCGGCGTCACAGTGCTATTTTCCAATTTGGTGGGTGTCCCTGTACCTTTAAAGGCGCGCCACAAGTGTGCGGTTTTTAATATTGGCTCGCGCAGCTTACCAAAGGTTTGCGGCATATTTTTGTGGCCATTTTGTGCTTCGTCATCCAACACAATCGCGCGCACCACGGCTTTCAAATCACCTTTTACGCCAGCTCCATTATCGTTAAAAATAGTGGCCACACGGGTCACATACGCAGAGGATGGATTACTGGTAACCAAGCGCTGGATTAATTGCTTGCTAATAAAAGGGGCCACATTGGGATGCGCAAAAATAATATCCAGCGCTGCATCTACATCCTGCTCCGGTGTTTTGTTGGCGGCAATAGATTTATCGCCAAATAACATCTTTGCGTTGAAGTCGTGATAATTATCGAAAGATTTCATCGGTAAGATTTCGCTAGCGCCACTCTCTGTCCACTCCCACCAATTTTTTATTGTCGCCATATTCCAACCGGTAAATACGCGCGCCAATTCTTTTACCGTCGTTTGATCGTAAGTGGGAATGGGATTGCCTTGTGCGTCCAACTTAACGCTGCCATCCAGATTTAATTGCACCAAGCCAATCGTGAATAATTGCATCAATTCACGTGCATAATTTTCATCAGGGCGAATATTGCGGTTGGAATCCGCTTTTTCATTGCGCACCATGCTCAGGTATTCACCCATCATGGGATTGAGCGTAACGGCTTTTAGCAAATCGCGATAATTTCCAAATGCGTGCTGAGCAAGAATATCCTGATAATTGGCAATGCCACGCGTATCGTTGTACAACACATCGGACACATTGGAAATGACTAAAATCTGGCTGAGTGAATAGGCGATACGCTGGCGCAATTGGTCATCGCCCCAGAGCGCAACCTCCCACCAAATATCGCTGCGCTGTAAATCGCGCAGATAACCTTCATCGCTATCATCTTGTTCCGGCTGCACAACAAAACCAATTTGTTCAAAACGCTGATCAAGTAGTGCGAGGTGTTTGGTTTGGGGTTTATTGAATTGCTCATCCAACCAAGCGGTTTTACCAATGCGAACAATATGATCAATATCTTTGGCAGTCGGTCCAAAAGTGGTCTGCGCCAAAAAGCGCGCGGCCTCTCTAGCACTGGTGTAATTGGGACTATCTTTGATTGGCAAAACGGGGTCAGGTGTTAAATCCGGCACTGGAATTTTTGCGGTTGCTGCACTTGATGCTATTGATGAGCGGCTGGACGCGATTGATGCTGGGCTGGATGTCGGGGCGAGGCTGGAAGCGATTGAACTGGACGCAATAGCAACAGCCGATGAACCAACTGGATTCGTATTTCCCCCACTACCACCCCCACTACCACCACAGGCAATCATTAACACTGATGCACTGATCACTACAGTGCGCAGCAAACCCAGCATAACCACTTCGGAACGTTTTTTCATAACAGCCCTATATCGAATAAGAGTTATTGGATCGACATCTTTGGGAAAACTGTACTGCAACTATAGATATTTATGCTGCGCCTGAAATGCAGACAATTGATCCGGTTTATCGGTAAATACGGCATCTACCCCGAGCGACATCATTGCTCTCCAATCTTCCTCATGGTTGACGGTGTACACCCAATTTTTTAACCCGCGTTTTTGCGCATCCTGAATTAACTCAGGGGTGAGAAAACTCAAATGCGTATTAAACGAATAGGCGTTGAGTGGTTCGCAGCAGGCAGCGTAATCCAGCGGGATGCCCTCAATTAATACACCGCGTTTTATTTGAGGCATCTGCTGAAGACATTGGAATAATTGCTGATGATCAAAGCTCGAAATGACGTACTGCTCGTAATTGCCTTGCTGCGAAGTTACGTACTCATCCAGTACGCGTTTTAATGTCGGCACCGAATTGGCGCCTTTGATTTCGATGTTGAGCAAGGCTCTATCGCCCACGAGCTCCAACACCTGTTGCAAAGTGGGAATAGGTTCACCGTTCTCCAGCCGTTGCTCGCGCAGATAAGCCAACGGCTGTTCAGTAATTATACCCTGCCCCGACACCACCCGCCCCAAGCGGCGGTCATGGGTAACCAGCAATTCACCTTCAATCTGGAATATATCGATTTCAACTGCATAGACGCCGAGTTCCAGTGCGCGCGCAACAGCGGCCAAGCTGTTTTCAGGCAGTGTAGATTGGATAAATTGGGGGCCGCCACGATGGGCGATGCATAACAAAGGTTTCATAAAGCGCTCGTTCAGTGAATCAGCCGTTATAATGCCGCGCAATTATCATTGTGAAATGCGGCGATCGCTGAAGTATGGCAGTCGCCCCTTGAATCATCAACGCAGGTGCCAATGTGGATAGCTTTCCCCGTATAGAAGAGATTATTACCCACTCAGTGTTTTCAAAATTACTGATTGTGTTCGGTTGTTTAGTGGCGTTTTATCTCGCCACCAAATTGCTGGACAAGATTATCCACGATGTCAGTGTACGCCGGGCGCTGGGCGATTTACGCGTGCTCTATATCACCCGGCTAATGAAAATCGGCATGGTGTTTTGCTGCCTTGTAGTCATGTGTTTGATTTTGGGGCTGGGTTATAGCGAGATTTCGGTATTTTTATCCTCCATATTTGCTGTTGTCGGCATCGCATTGTTTGCCCAGTGGTCGATTTTGAGTAACGTCACTGCCAGCATGATCATCTTTTTCGGCTTTCCCTACAAAGTGAATGACCGCATCAAAATTCTCGATAAAGACGACGATATGAGTGGCATCATCGTGGAAATCAGTATGTTCCACGTAATCTTGCAGCGCGCTGATGGCAACCTGATCACCTACCCAAACACCCTGATCCTGCAGAAAGCGGTTTTGAAGCTCGATTATCCGCTGGTTGAACCTATCGCTGAAAATGCCGAGGACCTGACCGCCTTGCCGCTTGAGCAAATGCGGATGGAAAGCGAACCTAAAAGCCAGCAGCAGCGCTAATGCGCCTTGTTATAACCGTCAGCCTGATGATTTAACATTCATCAGGCTGTTATCGATCATTACCTCGCGGATATACATCCTAACCAGCGCGCAAGCGTCAGCATTTTTGTGCTATCTGTGTTAGCGCAATCACCAATCATTTACCGCCGCCAATCACGCCTATATAGTCGCGAGCACTGATTTAGGCGACTTCGATAAATATAGCCAAATCACCAGCAAAGATAGCGCTTTCAAGAGCATCTTTTGGAACATAAAACATTCGCGATAATAATATTCCCACGATAACAACAACGGAGAATTTGAATAATCATGCAATCCCTGATCAAGACCTACGCCCTGCCTGTTGTGCTTCTCAGCTTAACCGCCTGTGGTGGTGGAGGCAGTAAACCCGCACCATCCCCCGTACCCAGTTCCACCGCAGCCAGTTCAGTAGCACCCAGTTCGACGCCTGCCAGTTCTGTAGCCCCAAGCTCCACTCCGGCCAGTTCAGCGGATGCATCCAGTAGCGCAGCTTCAAGCTCCTTGGCGATAACCGAAAGCACCCAAATCGCGACTGTCTACGCCAACTACTCAGTTGCAGCGATTGATAACTGCGGTGTCGGCATCAGC
>NZ_JBRFPI010000084.1:0-13763 GCF_053579595.1 Cellvibrio sp. | reverse complement strand
AATTTTCGACGCAAATATGGGGGTTTAGTGGGTCAGTTTTGGATGCAAAACAACAATGGGTCCATAGCACGACAAGTTTCAACCAGGTAATCCACAAATTTCCGAACGTAAACAGGCATGTATTTATCTTTCAAAAACAGCAGACTAACGGGTTTAACTTCCATGCATTGCTCGACCGGCATTACCACCAAATCACCGTTATTCAGTTCATCAGCACACATGAATAACGGCAAACGCACCAACCCGAATCCTTGGGCAGCAAATTGTTTAGCCAACATAAATTCGTTCACGACAAGCTGTCGGCACTTTTGGAAAGGAATATCTTTTTCGTTGAGACCTGAGCTTTTCGTTACAAAAATATACGTGTGGTCACATAGATCCTCGCATTTTTGCGGCACACCATACTTTTGCAGATATTTAGGACTTGCAACTAAACCATAGTTTACCCCGCCAAGAGTGCGCGCAATCAACGAAGAGTCTTGTAATTCGCCCAACCTCACCGCCAAATCAAAACCGTCAGCCATAGAAAAATGGTGGCGATCACAGAGCGTTATATCTAATTTGATCCCTGGATTATTATCCATAAATTCCATGAAATAATTACACGTCAGTTTATTATTGAACTCGTAAGGAAGACCTATCTTTATACGGCCTTCAGATGAAATGCGGTGTTGTTGCACCATCGCATTTGCCATTTCTATTTGTTCGATAATATTGCTGCAGCTTTCGAAATAATCGATGCCCGCATCGGTAAGTTGAAAATTCCTGGTATTACGAGAAATTAGCGTAACGCCTAACTCTTCCTCCAATTGTGCCAATTTTCGACTTATGGTTTGTTTGCTAGTGCGAAGCTTTTTACTTGCAGCGGTAATACTTTTTAATACTGCAACATGATGAAAGACATAGATATCATTTAAATCGATTTGAGCGGCCATAGCTCCCTCCAAATAGTTAATTGCATTTGCCAATGTCGTAGCAGATATTCCCTTCATTTGCTAGTTTTCTAGAGCGTGCGATTACTCATCATTTACCAAGGCAATGCGCATGCCATGCATTGATTCTTCAAATCTAATCTGACATGCGAGTCGCGACTTGTCTATTTCGTAGTTGAGTGATTGAACTAAAGTATCCTCTTCGTAGCAGTCACGATCAGGTAACTGGGTAAACCAGGGTTCGTCAATATGTAAATGGCAGGTTCCGCATGTACCCGCCCCAGAGCAAATAGCGGCAACGTCAAACAAGTTGTCGCGTAAAATCTCCATTAGACTTTCACCAATCTGCGCAGCCACTTTAGTTTCATTATTCTGATGATCAACCACTGCGATGTAATTCATTCCTTTCTCCAAAAAATATAAAAAAAGCACCAATGAGGAGCAAAAAATTAACCTCGTTAGAGCACGAGAGCCTGTTAAATAATTATTGATAAGAATCATCGAACTGGATAAAACGTCGTGCTGGCGTAATAATTTCCGCTAGCTGCTGCATTTTTAGCAGAAGAACACAACCAATAATAGAGAGCGGCAGTATTACAACCGTTACTCTGTGTTCCATAAATGTTACATGATGCGTCCATCCTCAAGCATTACCATACGCCTCACATTAAGTATACGGCCTAGGCCGGCAAGATCTTGATGTGAACCAGGCGAATTTATTAGAAGGATACTGGAATGTTGAACTCATCAGATGCTCAAGGATTTTGTGGACGATATCATTTTTTCCGCTTGTTAATATGTGGAATATTCACCTTTATCAGCACTAATGCCAATGCACACGCCAAATGGTTTATAACTGACGCAAGCGAATTTAGCCGTCAAAGCTATCCCATTGATGCAATATCTATCACGATTTGTGCTTGCGCCGCAATTTTCATTTTAGTTTCTTATTGGCTCAATCGGTTGGCCTATCACAACATCCGCGTTAATCGAGCCCTCTATCAACCGCTCTTGCCCAATCAACTTAAATTGCAAGATGCAAGTTGGCCGGGTGCAACCTTGAAATTAGCAATTGCGGTCCTTTTGCTGAGCAATATTTTGCAAGGCGACTTCATCGCTCCGAATTTTGACACTGGTGGAGACCCGAAACCTTATCTACTCCTGCAAGCTGGTCTGTTGTTAATATTAACTATTAGTCAAACTATGTTCTCGATCAGCCTATTGGCTATTTGCAGTTTATTATTTTTTTTACTCCCACTGGAGAGCACAATTGATTATTTTCCAGAGCTGATCGCAATTGGCATTGCCCTTTATATGAATTCACCTGAGAAACGCAAGGATGTGTATTACTTAAAATTTGAAAATAGTCGTTATAAAATTTCAGGCGCTAATTTGGGGCTAGTTTGCTTACGCTTTGGGATTGGATTGCAGCTAATTATTTTGACCTTTCACGATAAGCTATTATCTCCTGCCTACGGCTTGGCGTTCCTTTCAGATTATCCATACATGAATTTCTTGCGAAACATCAATGCTTCATTTTCGCAAGATATCTATTTTATTTTTTGTGCAGGCATGGCGGAACTGTGTTTCGGAATTTTATTAGTTAGCAATATAGCGGCAAGACTTTCATTGGCATTGATCATATTTTTCTTCATGATTACGGGCTTTGTTCTCGATGCCAATGAGTTGCTCGGGCACCTACCCATTCTTGTAGCTGCAGGCATCTTATTTGTCTATTTACCAGAGGATTTGTGGGAACGCACAGATGAAGAGTTGGAATTATTAATTGAGTGACACTATTTGATAATTCACCTCCATGACAGTAGAGTCATGGAGGCTAAATTAACATTATGTGTTTAAATCTCTTGTCCCTACAGGTGATAATGTATTTATCGACTGTGTAGAAGCTTTACTAATTAAGGTTTCAAAATCCCACTGATCATAAGCATGGGTGCCGTAATGAAGCTCGCAAATTAATCCATTTGGATCAATTAAAAAATCTGCCGGCAGACCAAACATAGATTCATCTCCTGAGGGCATAAAGCGCAATGGTCGCATAATATTTTTTGCAACCCCCCAAAACGCTGCTGGCCATGAAAGTGGATTCAGGACAGACAATATCGATTTTTCCACTCCGAATTCATGGTAGAGCTTTTTCTTAGGATCCCCAATCAGAGCAAAAGGTATAGCGGACAAATTTTCCAGAATTTTTTCGTTTTCCGAATAGAAAACTATGACCTCTTTTATATTATTCGCGTCTAATTCTACTTTACGTGCCACCAATCTACCAATATGTACGTTACAAATCGGGCAGCCGGAGAAACGACGAAATTGCAAATGAATGAATTGCTTACCGTCAGGTATGGCCACTAGATTTCCATATATATCCGTCAGCGACCGTGGATTTATCTTTGACCCCTTCAACAATTTTTTCATAATTTTTCCCTTAGATTGAAACCCGATATGAAAATCGGTTTCTGACAATATGCATCACTGCGCTAGTTTTTTGCAAGCGCAGCAATAATTCGTTTCTGCGCGATGAATTTTAAGGAATATAGCGGTTGATTTCTCAGTACACTGTGTCCCAAATTCTAAAGCCGCACTGCTGAAATATATGGATATCATGCGCAACTGAGTTACCCCCGACTCAGTAAAATCAATTAAAGGATATAGTATGAAAACTCTGTCATTGTTGAAAAAACGTTTTATTAAGGAAGTGGCCGTAGCGAGCTTATTTTTAGTCTCTGGTACTGCAATGGCGTTTGATCTGGATACCGGTTACGCCCCCACAGAATTGATCATTCCGAACGCGTTTGAGTTGCTATCGGTAGATGTGAGCAAGAGTGGATCTGATGCGACTCTGGTTTTACGCCACACTGCTATGATCTCTAATGCCTGGTTTGATGCAGTTGCTCCATATCATCCAACACAAGTAGGTGTTTTCTCCAAAATTACGCAGCGCCGTACGGAGACTGGTAATCGCGAAAAAAACATCTCGGTAATTTATGCAGCCTATCGTGTACTTAGTAGCCTCGCGCCACATCGTCAAGCTCAATGGGATGGCATGCTTTTAAATTTAGGCCTGGATCCTACTGACGACAATATGAATCAAGACAATCCTATCGGTATTGGAAATATTGCTGGAATGGGAGTTGTGAAAAATCGTATCCAGGACGGCATGAATCAACTTGGTGATGCAGGTGGTGTTAAATACAACCGTAAGCCATATCGCGATTACACTGGCTACAAACCCGTCAATACTTTTCAGAAATTGAAAGATGCCGGACGTTGGCAGCCAGCCGAAGGAACCAATGGGTTCGGCAAATTTACTGTTCAACAATTTGCTACTCCGCAAATGGGGATAACAAAGGCTTACTCATTTAAGAAGGCCGATAGCTTTAACATTCCCGCGCCCTGGAAAAGTAATCCAAATAACTACAACGCTTACAAAGCGCAAGTTGATGAAGTTCTTAATATTTCAGCAAATTTGACTGATGAGCAAAAACTCATAGCAGAACTTTTTGATTATAAATTGCGAAGCTTGGGCTTTTCCGAAATTTTTGCGGCCAAGAAATTCCAACTTCCTTACATCAAAGCTGTACAAATGGCGTTTTTGAGCAACATGTCTGAATTCGACACCGCTATTGCAGTGTGGCATCAAAAAATTAAATACGATGCTGTTCGCCCGTGGTCAGCAATCAGTTATGTGTATGGTGATCGAAAAGTTACTGCTTGGGGTGGCCCAGGTAAGGGAACAGTCAATGATATCCCGGGTAAGCAATGGACAAGCTATTTGCCAGTTGCTGATCATGCTGAATATCCCTCTGGCTCAGCTGCATTCTGTGCTGCCCACTCTCTGGTGTTGTCACGTTTCCTCAATACCGATGAATTGGGATGGACCGTAGATTATAAAGCTGGCTCATCCACATACGAACCAGGCTTTACTCCACGCCATAATACTCAGCTGCAATTTACTACTTGGTCAGATCTACGTGAAAAATGTGGCTTGAGCCGTTTATATGCGGGTGTACATTTCCGTGACTCAATTGACGCCGGCTATTCAATTGGAGATCGGGTTGGTGAGAAGGCATATAACTTCCTCCAAAAGCACATCAACGGTAACGTTGCATCTTTGAGTGAATAGTTAGAATTTTTCATCTAAGGGAGGCCTGGCCTCCCTTTTTTTATGGTTGACTTATCTACTTTGGAGACTTGCGGATGAAACATTCAATCTGGAAAAAATACGTGCTTTTAACTTTGGGGTTTTTAATAACGAGTTCCCACCCATCTTTTGCTTCAACGGACAAACAGACGCGTATATCAGTAGCAGTAAAGCCCGGTCATGCGGTTACTGGGTGGAATCAACGACTGGGTGAAACTGTAGTTGAATTGCCGCTCGTGGGAGCGATGAGTTTTGCTATAAACGGTGTATGCGGTGATCAAACCTCATCGGCAATCGATGCCAACACTTCACTAAACGCACGGCTATGCACTCATGCCGACCCGTTGATTTACAAAGCTATTTTCAATGTGGATGTCACTGCCGAATTTCCTGGCAACCAAAATATTCCGCTTTCAGATTTCCCACAAATTTACACCAGTGACGGAAAAACCAAGGCATTAGAAAATGTAAAAACGGTAGGGTGGTTCCAAGCTTCCAACGGTGCGCATTCAAAAAACTATCGCGTAAAAGATTGGTTAAAGGCGAAGGGCGATATTCGATATGTTTGCACACCAGAAAAAAACTATTATGAAATAACGGCAACTAACTTGATCCCCGGGGGCCTTTACACTTTGTGGCTATTTTATTTTGATCAATTTAATTCCCCTCCACCTGCCGGTACTGGTGGTCTCCAACCGGATTTGGCTTTTGGAGGCTCATCGGCGAATGTGATGGTGGCAGATATGGATGGTAATTTACATACACGGCAGCGCATCAATTTCTGCCCACAGCGCTGGCCGGCTAGCGAGCAATACCAGCCTTTAAATTTACATTTAGTCTTACATCCGGAGGGGCGAGTTTACGGAACAGTTGCCGAGCAGCTTATGAAACCGCCCCATGACGGTGGCCCTGGCATAGTCGCAATTCCGCAACTGATGTTTACATTTCCAGTTACAGGCCAATGACATAACGAAAGGGCGTTAATCCAACCAGCAGCGACAAGTACCTTCCTGCTGGTTGCTATTACAAGGCCTACTCACGGCCAACGTCTAATGCTGAAATAAATAATCTCCTTCTTACATCTTCCGGTTTGGGAGCAACGCTGAACTCGGAAATACTGATGCTTCTTCGCGCATTAAGCGATTTCGGTATCTGTTCTAGAAATAATTCAATCAGCGATTAGCCAAACCAACCTATTGAAAATTTAGAACGCCGGAAATTTTTTCTTACACCTACTGCTTCAATCAATGTTCACGATTTATTTTCTATCCATACATAGCCAACACCGCGTACTGTTTTTATGGTGGTGGGCTTATCAGGATCGGGTTCGATTTTTTTGCGCATGCGGGTGATGCGGCTATCGATGGAGCGATCAAAGGGATCGGCATCGGTTTTATGGGCGAGTTCCAATAAATAATCGCGCGACAAAGGGCGGTTGGGATTTTGCAAAAACACCATGAGCAAATCGTATTCCATCGCTGTGAGCGGAATCTCCTCTTCACCTTCCCAGAGTTTGCGCGCATCAATATCCAATAAACATTTACCCACTTTTTTGCGCGCGTCTTGCACCGGTTGGCTATTTGCCGGCACTTCATTTTGGGTGCGGCGCAATACGCTGCGCACACGCGCCAGCAGGGAACGCAAATCAAAGGGTTTACTTACGTAATCATCGGCGCCCATTTCCAGGCCGATAATCATATCCACCTGCTCTGCCGCGGCGGTCACCATAATTACGCCCGCACGGGTATGCGCGCGCAGATAACGCGTTAGCGTGAAACCATCTTCACCGGGCATATTTAAATCGAGCAATACAATGTGCGGGGTAAAATCCGGCAAAAGCGCTTTTAATTCCTGTCCGTTCGCCGCCATTTTTACGTCAAAACCTTGCAGCGAAAAATAATCAGCCAGGGTTTCGCAAATATCCTACTCGTCATCGACAACAATCATTTTGTAATTAATGGTCATGGATGTTTTCTCCACTGTTAATGACCGATTGATCGGCATCTTGATTAGCGATAGGTTGATTGGCGATAGGCAGACACAAACTAAAACACGCGCCCATACCCGGTACCTCTTCATATTCGATACTGCCACCGTGGCTTTGGATAATACCGTTGCACACAGACAAGCCCAAACCTGTACCTACACCAACCGCTTTGGTAGTAAAAAAGGGTTCAAAAATTCGCGCGCGCAATTCAGGTTCTATACCTCTGCCGGAATCCATTACCTTGATACAAATCTGTTCGCCGTTATCTACCTGTGTGGAAACAATGCGGATAATTTTTTGCGGCCGATCTTGCAGCGCCTGCTGCGCATTGATAACCAAATTGCTAATAACCTGATGCAATTGGTTGTGGTCGGCCATCACCCCCAGCAATTGCTCACTCAATGCCAATTCAAGATTGATTTGTTGATTGCGCAGATTGAAATCAAGTAAATCGATAACATCCTGAATTACGCGATTTATATCGACCAGTTTGCGTTTGGGTGGCTGCTCGCGCGCCATGGATAAAAACGTCGAGACAATTTTTACGCAGCGCTCGGCGGCATTGGCAATTTTTTCGGCGCGTTTCAATACGCGCTCATCCTGTTCGGTTTCGCGCAGTAATTGCGATTGCCCCACCACAATGGTGAGCGGATTATTTAATTCGTGCGCAACACCCGCGAGCAAAGTTCCCATTGACGCCAGTTTTTCATTGCGCTGCAGCACTTCGCGCTGCTGGGCAATTTCGCGCTCGGCATTGCGCTGCGCGGTTAAATCGCGGATATAGGCGGTCACTAACCGGCGGCCAATTAAATCCACCTGCCGCAGTGTCAATTCAACCGGAAATTCACTCTTGTCTTTGCGTTTGGCCTGCAATTCCAAACGCTGCCCGAGCACGCGCGGCTCGCCGGTTTGGCTGTAGCGACGGAAGCCATCTTCATGGCGTGCACGGTTGGCATCGGGCACAATCAGCGCACCGATGGATTGTCCGAGCGCCTCGTCGCGACTGTAACCAAACATGGCCTCGGCAGCCTCATTAAATTCAATGGTAGAACCGCTTTCATCAATTGTGATCACCGCATCGAGCGATGCGGCAATCATCGCGCGGTGTAATTTGCTGCTGTTATTTTTTATCACCCGCGCCTGGTAAAACTGCCAACGCGCATGTTGCTCGATGGTATAACCGGCAAAAATTCCGATGACCGCATTGGAGAGCAGAAAAAAATTGTTGGAAATAATATCGGGCAGATGCAGCTCTTTATAAAACGCAATCAGGTTGTAGCAAAACATGATCACCGCCACCGTGCCGAGCGAATTCACAAAGCGTAAACCGACGATAAACAGTGTCCAGGTAATGCAGAGGTTAATGCCTGCGTAGTAATAGTGGCTGTATTGGTTGTCGGTAATCAGCAGCATGGCGAATATGCCGCAGGCGGCCACCATGCTCGAATAAAAAATAACAGGCTGGTGAATGCGCTTAAAAATCGGTTGGAAGGTGAGCCAAAATAACAGTGCAAAGAGCGCGCACACCACAGCGCGAATCCCCCACAGCTGCAGCATTTTTTCCGGCACTAATAAATAATCGAGAAAGGCGAAATTTAAATAGAGCGCAAACGCCAGCGCCAGCGCCATGCGCACTTGCCGCGCAATATTGTCGGCAAGATTCGCCGTGTATTCCTGCTCCAGCGCGGCATCCTTGAAACATAAACGGATAGAATCGAGCACTTGATAGCGCTGCTTGAACGCCAAAGAGCTGTAAGTGTCGATAAGTGAATCGTTCAATTAATACCCCTGATCCACCATTTCCTGTACCCGCGCCAGACCTTGCGCCACATCGGAGCCGGGCGCTGCAAACCGCAGGCCTTGCTGTACAAACATTTTGGCTTTTTCCGGCAGGGCTAGTTGCACATAACTTTGCGCGAGCACCAAATACAAATCAGCCGCACGGCGTTCAATACGCAGGCCACGCTCAGCGGTAGCGATAGCGCCCTGGTAATCCTGGGATAAATATTGTTGGCGTGCCTGTTTGGCAAGGCTCTGCGCAGCTGGATTGAGCGCTATCACTGGAACAGGTTTAGGTACAGCGCCCGGTTGTGGCTGCACTACCGCTGGCTCACCGGGTTTTACCACGCTAGTGGGTTTACTAATGACAGGAGCCGGGGTCTGTGGCTGATGGGTGCTGGTCGTGCAGCCGACAATTACAAGCACGCCTGCAAACACGCAGACGCGGGTCAGTAAATTAATCATGGATCACTCTGAATTCGGAGGTATGTGTATGCCGCGATTTATTCTGAATCTTTCGCGGCGGCCTTTAACAAGCGCGCCACTTCTTTCCACATATCGATGTAAGCGAGTGCCGCGCGGCTGCGCTGATTGTAGCTGGTTAGCGGGGCGCGGCGCAGCCCCATTTGCTCGACAGCGGAATCGTTGGGAATATAGGTTTTGAGCATGGGCACCGGCATTTTTTTGCTGTTTTCAACCGCCTCGCGATGCAAGCTCCGGCGCATGTCCACCTGGTTAAAAAAACCAACGATGCGCGTTGGCGCGGATTTTTTGCCATTCAAAAATTCCACTACTTGCTCCATCGCGCGGATCGACAGAGGGCTGGGAATCATCGGGATCAATAAAATATCCACTTCCAATAATAACTGCTCAACGCTGGGGGAGAGCGTGGGCGGAAAATCAAAGATGAGGATGTCAGCTTTTTCGCTCAGGGGTTTGAGTAGCTGCTTGAGGAATTTTTTGTCTTTGCTGAGTTCGTCGAATTCGCTGTCCAGACTGCGCAGGCTGAGATCCGCGGGAATCAGCGTCAGACCCGGATAGGGGCTGTACAACTCCATCTCGCCGATGGATTTGCCTTTGCTGAAGAGTTTAATCGCTTTGGTGGTGTCTGGTTCCTGTTGGCAAAACCAACTGGCGGCGGCTTGGGGGTCCAGATCCCAGAGGATCACATTCTTTTTTGCAGCGGCAGCCATATAGGCCATGTTGACTGCGGTTGTGGTTTTACCCACACCACCCTTGAGGTTATAGAAAGCGATTTTAATCATGACAATCCTATGCGTGTAATGAAGCCTGTTTTTATAGGGATGCAAAACAACCAGCCACCAAGTATTAACTTGTAGCATTTTTAAGCGAATCCTTCAAAATTTATACGTCATCGGGTGTGTAAAAACACGACTGTGTGCAACCCCAACTGCGACTGACTGCATATCCAAGCGCGATTGCCTGCTGAGGGGTACAATCGCCGCTCATTTTAGCGAGCAGCGGTTATGACCCAGATCCATCCCTACGAACAACTCACGCCCGATATGGTGCTGGATGCCATTGATAGTACCGGCTTCCTGACCGATGCCCGCATCCTTGCCCTCAATAGCTACGAGAACCGCGTTTACCAGGTGGGAATTGAAGGGGCGAGTCCGCTGATCGCCAAGTTTTATCGCCCCGAGCGCTGGAGCGATGCGCAGATCATCGAGGAACATGAGTTCACTCAAGCGTTGAAGGATTTGGAGATTTCTGTTGTACCACCGATGGCCAACGATGAAGGCAAGACGCTGCGTGAATTCCAGGGCTTTCGTTTTGCGCTCTACCTGCGCCAGGGCGGCCATGCACCAAACCTCGATGACTTTGATGCGCTGCTATCACTTGGCCGAACGCTCGGGCGTATTCACGCCCTTGGACAGGCGCGGCCGTTTGCGCATCGCCCGGCATTGGATATCCAGACCTTTGGGCGCGACAGCTATGATTTTTTAATGGCGAATGATTTTATCCCCGCCAGTTTGCGCGAATCCTATCGCACACTCGGGGCAGATTTATTGGCGCGCTGCGAAACCCTGTTTAGCCGCGTGGATTACACCCCCATCCGCCTGCATGGCGACTGCCACCCGGGTAATATTTTATGGCGCGAAGATGTACCGCATTTTGTTGATTTTGACGATGCGCGTATGGGCCCGGCGATCCAGGATTTGTGGATGCTGCTCTCGGGTGAGCGCGAGCAGCAGACGCTGCAACTCGCGGAAGTATTGGAAGGTTACCGCGAGTTTTGCGATTTTGATTTGGCCGAGTTGGCACTGATCGAGGCGCTGCGCAGCCTGCGTATCATGCATTACAGCGCCTGGCTGCCACGCCGCTGGACTGACCCAGCCTTCCCTCGCCACTTCCCCTGGTTTAATACCGAGCGCTATTGGGGCGAGCATATTCTGGAGTTGCGCGAACAGTTGGCCGCTATGAATGAACCGCCGCTGGTCATTTATTGAGGATTGCTTGTTGGAAATTCCGCTGCGACACCCAATAATGGCTCATCCATGCTGCTGTGTTTACCCGTTAATCTATTCCGTGAAAGGATCTGGCCATGAATGCCACCGTCACCGCCGCCACCCCAGCCCTCGTCGCCGATAGCCTGTGGGAATCCATCCGTCTGCAAACCCGCAAGCAGGCGGAGTCTGAGCCGGTGCTGGCCAGCTTCCTCTATTCCACCATCCTCAATCACGACACGCTTGAGGCGGCACTCAGTTTCCACCACGCCAACAAACTCGACAGCCCCGCCCTGCCCGCCATGCTGATCCGCGAAGTGATTGAAGAGGCGATGACATCCGACAAGACGATCGTTGAATCCGTACGCGCTGACTTGATGGCAGTGAGCGAGCGCGATTCTGCCTGCTGCTCGCTGGTGACGCCGCTGCTTTACTTCAAAGGTTTCCACGCATTGCAGGCCTACCGCGTCGCCCATTGGCTGTGGCGCCAAGGGCGCAACTCGCTTGCGCTATTTTTGCAGAACCGTATCTCGGCCGTGTTTGCAGTAGATATTCACCCCGCCGCCCAAATCGGCAAGGGCATCATGTTTGACCATGCCAGTGGCATAGTGATTGGTGGAAGCGCGTTGATTGGAGGTATGGTGTCCATCATGCAATCAGTCACCCTGGGCGGCACCGGTAAAGAAGCGGGCGACCGCCACCCGAAAGTACGCAAGGGCGTGTTGATTGGTGCCGGAGCCAAGATTCTCGGCAATATCACAGTGGGCGAGTGCGCCAAAATTGGTGCGGGCAGTGTGGTACTTAAAGATGTGCCCGCACGTGCCACAGTAGCGGGTGTACCGGCACAAATCATCGGTGAAACCCAGTGCAATCAACCTGCACGGGAAATGGATCACTTGATTCGCTAGTCACTTCCGGTGGGCGCTTTGTTATTAAGAACGACAAAGCGCCCCAAAATAAAACCACCGCACCAAAAAAGAACACGCTTTTGCCTCACCACGGCCGGGTGCCGCCGATATAACCGTTATTACGCCTTTGGTCTGATATTTGCTCCACAAATATCTCAAGACCGAGGAGAACCTGTCATGCAATACACTAAACCCATGATCGATTTGGTGTACGAAATTCGCCGCCGCGTAGACGCCGATATGAAGCCGAGCGTAAAAATGGCGAACCCGGAGATGCTGAGGGAATTAGCGGACTATCACCACCACACCAAGGACACGATTACCAGAACACTGATAAAAGAACTGCTTCATCTGGCGGGTGACGAGTGGCACCAGCTTGTCGAGCCCGCAAAAACAGAAATGACTAACACTACGGAAATCCCCAAACAGGTCGTCAAAGTCTATCGTGGGCAAACCATTTTGGTGGATGCACCCCATGCAGCCGAAGAGGGTATAGCACTGCGCGCGGCGTTGCTGGTATCAGATATTCCTCCAGCAGCAAAACCGGTGCGGATGTATCGCGGCCATCCGGTGCTCTGAACCATCAATGCTGGACGATTGACGGATTCAGAGCCACACTAAAAGTGTCGTCAGAAACCGTGCCGGGCGGCACCTGCCCGACACTCCAGATACTTTTTCAAGCTCCAGCAGCACCGGCAAATTCCCCGTTATGAACATAGTTTTGCACAGGCTCACTTTTCCTATCATGCTGGCGGCAATATTACTGGCCGCCAGAAGCGTGTATGCGCAGGCGCAAAGCACTGCCAGCATCGCAGTCCTTCCCGATATTCGTGAAGATTACCGTTTATTCCTGGGCGAGCGCCGCCCTGAAGAAGTCACTTACTACGGCGGCAACCATGCGCGCCGGGACGTGATAGAGCTCATCCTGATGCAACAAGCGCTGAAGCTCGGCGGCTTTTCTCAGCCACTAGGCTTCGTTGATGAAGAAAATTATTTCCGCAGCATCCGCAATGTAATTGATGGCAAAACCTTAACCATCAGCGGCACTATTTGGTACGAGGATTTAGCGGGGCAACAAGACCGGTTGCATATATCGCCACCGATTGTGATGAATGGGCAATTTATTGTAGGAATCTACACCTCACCACAAAATCAGTTAGCTCTGGCAAGTAAAAACCTCGCGCAACTTACCCAATTAAAAGTAGTTACCAGCAGCCAGTGGAAACCCGATTTACATACCTTGCAAAACTTGGGCTTTGACAAAATTATGTATACGCCTAATTGGGTCAACATGGCGCGCATGGTGAATGCGGGGCGCGTTGATATTGCGCTCTCACCCTTTGAAATGAATAAAGATAAGGAAATTATTGTTGAAGGTATTCGCCTGATTCCAATTGAAGGTGTAAAAATTGCGATTCAAGGCAGTCGCCATTGGCCAGTGAGCAAGAGCCATCCGCTTGGAGATGAGTTTTATGCGGCATTGGCAAGAGGAGTTGCACAAATGCGAAGAGACGGAACCATTGAACG
>NZ_JBRFPI010000083.1:0-13791 GCF_053579595.1 Cellvibrio sp. | reverse complement strand
CCGGCGCAACCATAATGACTCGTTCACTCAACTTTGCACAGTTTGGGCAAGCAGCCGGTTTGCTCGAATCATCCATCGAAGCCAATTCGTAAAACAGACCGTGGTCTGCGCATTTGTAGTCGTAAACGGGCATGTGAATTCCTCAATAAAAGCGTTGGAATTTTCGCAGGAATGGACTCCGTCATTTGTTCCGGGACGCGCAGTCTGGGACGGGCCGTAAATACATCCCTGTAAGCTCGGGCACAGCTTACATGCTGTGCACGGTCTCAGACTGCGCGTCCCGGAGCACCTGCCGGAATCCATCTCAGTAGATCCTGCTGGCATCGATAAAAAACAAATGCTATTTAATCTTTTCCCTTACTTGTCTTTAGATAAAGGTACATCCATTCCCGGCGAAACTTTTTTGGTCGGCCCTTCTGCTGATGGATTTACATCAAAATCAAAAATATCCGTCGGCAGCCACAAGGTTGCACAGGCATTCGGAATATCCACCACACCCGAGATATGCCCTTGCACCGGAGCGCAACCGAGAATTGCATAAGCCTGCGCTTTGGAGTAACCAAATTTGGTCAAATAATTAATCGCATTCAAACAAGCCTGGCGATAAGCGACATGCACATCCAGATAATGTTGTTCGCCATATTCATCGACTGAAATACCTTCGAAGATTAAATAGTCATCGTATTTCGGCGCAATTGGACTGGGTTTGAAGATTGGATTTTTAATCGCGTATTTCGCCATACCATCTTTAATTAAACTCACCCGCAGATGGATCCAACCCGCCATTTCAATGGCACCACAGAAAGTGATTTCACCATCGCCCTGACTGAAATGCAAATCACCAACCGAAAGCCCGCCGCCTTTTACATAGACCGGAAAATAAATTTTGGAGCCGCGCGATAAATCTTTAATATCGCAGTTACCGCCGTGTTCACGCGGCGGTACGGTGCGTGCACCTTCAGCAGCTGCAATTTTTGCCGCATCGGGAGCCATTTTTCCCATATGCGCCGTATCGGCATAGGGAAGTGTGGCAAGCGCTGGAACACGGTCCGGTTCAGTGTCGTAAAGTTCTTTCTCGCGCTTGTTCCACTCCAACAACATTTCTTTGGATGGCAAGCAACCAATCAAACCGGGATGCACCAACCCGGCAAATTCCACGTTGGGAACGTGACGGGATTTGGTAAACATACCGTTGATATCCCAAATCGATTTTTGCGCCTCGGGAAAATGTTCTGTTAAGAAACCGCCACCATTTTGTTTGGAGAAAAATCCATTAAAGCCCCACATGCTTTCTTGAAAGGCGCCAATGTCGAGAATATCCACCACTAACAAATCACCCGGCTCTGCGCCTTCTACTCCTACGGGGCCAGAGAGGAAATGTACTTGCGATAAATCCACATCGCGCACGTCATCGGCATTGTCGTTATTCGCAATCTGGCCACCCGTCCAATCGTAACATTCAATAATAAAATCTTCGCCAGGCTTCACCGTTTTGACCATGGGAATATCCGGATGCCAGCGATTGTGGATCATTTCATTTTCATAGGGCGATTTGGTTAAATCTATTTTGATAATCGTTTCAGCCATGGTTCTGACTCCTGGTGATTGTTGGACAATACGTCTCGGAACAGGGTCAGTATCTGGCGCAGACCAACGAATCACCATACGACAAATAGCGCGCGCACCTACGCTATTTGACGTATGGACAATCAGTTTTTACGACTGAGTTGATCAACGTAATCCGTTGGCGTCATATGGAGGAATTTTTTAAAAGCTCGATAAAAGGTCGATTTACTGTTGAAGCCAGCATCGGCCATCACATCCAGCATGGACGTTTTGCCGTTACGGCTGGCCAATATGTAAGCCGCCTTTTGCACGCGATGGAAGTTGATGTAATCAAAAAAGTTTTGTCCGGCATCGCGGTTAATGGCAGCGGAAATTTTGCGCAAAGGAATCTCGCTAACTTCCGCTAGTTGCTCCAGCGTGAATTCAGGATCGAGATAGAGCTCCTTGTCTTTCATCAACTGATTGAGTTTGGTCATAATGAGTGGGTCATATTTTTCAGGTTCAGGCGCGTCAGATTTTTCCTCCTCTGTCATTACTCGCCGATATCCGATAGTGGAATGGGCCATGCTGTAAAGCACTAATGCATTTACGAACACGAAGCTAAACACGTTGCCGGAAATACCAATCAGGTTTCCAATCCATTGGGATGCATTTAGCAGCGTTAGCAAGTAAGAAATAAACACCCACACCCAAATCATCAAAAAACCACCTATCAACATTTGCAACCAAAACATATCGATGTTTTCAATGTTGGAGTAGTGCTGCTTTAAACGGTTTTTATATTGGAAAAGTAGGTAAAAACAACCGATGCCATAACCTACATATAAGAAATGCCTCATCCATAGATGCATCTGGAATACAGGCTCTTTGTATAACAATCCAAATTGCGTAATACCCAGCACCCGTTCTTCTGGCGTCAGGCTGGTATAGAGGCCGATGATAAACAAGGGGAATAGCAGCAGGGGCAACAAGTGTATGGCATACCGCCAGTGCAGCTTGAAATCGGGATCAATCATCGATTTCACATAAAAAAACAACATAGGTGCTGCAAGGTAAACGCTGAATTTCAACCAATAAAATATGTGTACAGCGCCATCCAGATAGGCAACTTTGATACTGGGACTCCAGTAGATAAGCGAATCAAACGCATCGAGCCCTATCGCTAGCAAAAACATTGCGAGAAAAAAATTGGCCTGACGCCTGCCCAGATTCGCTGTTAACAAAAGAATAGAGAAAAGTAACGACTGGAAAATGACCAGGATGAGAGGAATATCATTAAAGCTTAAAACTAATTTATCCACCTAAAGCCCACCCATGATTGGTTATTTTTATGTCATTTTTATCATTATAAAATCAGCATAGCCTATGGGTTGAATGGCAACAATAGGAAGGATATTCGCACACAAGCGACACCGCGGGTAAATCTGGGTATTGCCTGATTGTGCAAAGACTGTGATAACCAGTAAGAAGCCCGAACTATTATTTTTATTATTTATCTTAGAAACGTCTTTTAACAATTTGACCAATCACGAGGTAAACAATGAAGATATTAATAAAAGCAGCGCAATGCGCAGGTGTTTTGGGCATTTTACTGCATTCGTTTGCAATGCCAGTCTACGCCGCTGAACAGCAGCGGCCACCGCGCGATGAACATCATTTTGGCCCACCGCACGAAGCGCTGCTTGCCTGCAAAGGTTTAACTGAAAATGATGTCTGTTCGTTTGCGGGCCGCAATGATGAATTGGTGAATGGCGTGTGCAGCACACCGCCGCACCAAACAGATGAGATCACCCTCGCGTGCAAACCAGACAATATGCCAGAACCACACAATGGAGAACCGCCCGAAGACCGTCAGGATTAACGGCAAATAAAAGAGCCAGCAATCGCCCGAGACGTAGCGAAAGCTGGCTTAAGAGGTAATAACTGAAATCAAAACAACAATGAAAAATTACACTGCCCTTTTACACTGATAAGTAGGACGCAACCTTTGCCTCATTAATCGTCTCGCGTAATTCTTCATGAACTATTTCGCCTTTCTCAATCACCAGAATCCGGTCGGCAATATCCAATGCAAAACTTAATACCTGCTCTGAAACAACAATTGATAGACCGCGCTGATCGCGAATCATTTTTAAGGTGCGGCCTATTTCGCGAATAATCGACGGCTGTATACCTTCTGTTGGTTCATCGAGAAACAGCATTTTCGGATCGCTCGCCAGTGCGCGGGCAATTGCCAATTGTTGTTGCTGCCCGCCAGATAAATTACCACCACGTCGATTGCGCATCTCCAATAGCACCGGAAACATATCGTAAAGCTCTTGCGGTACTGAGCGTTTTTTGGTGGTAGTTAAACCTGATTCAATATTTTCTTTTACCGTCATGCTGGAAAATATCATCCGCCCCTGTGGCACAAAGCCAAAACCACCGGCAACACGCTGATAGCTTTTCATGTGGCTGACTTCCTTTCCATCCAGCTTTATGCTGCCACCGGAACTGGGGATAACGCCCATTAAGGATTTCATCAGTGTAGTTTTTCCCATACCGTTGCGGCCCATGACCGCCACAATTTCACGCGGTTTCACTTCAAAATTTAATCCATGTAACACTTCGCTCTGGCCATAACTTACGCGGTAGTCAGATACAGATAACATAATCGTTCCTCACAATTATTAATTGCCGCTATTGGTGCCCGTCTGGGATTAATGGCCTAAATACACTTCGATCACTTTCGGATCGCTTTTCACCTGTTCGATTGAGCCTTCCGCGAGAATTTTTCCTTGGTGCAGCACAGTGACCTTATCAGCGATTTGTGCCACGAATTGCATATCATGTTCGATCACAATTACGGATCGATCTTTGATAATGCTGCGCAGCAACTCTGCAGTTTGTTGCCGCTCACCTACCGACATTCCCGCTACAGGTTCATCGAGCATCAACAGATCCGGATCTTGCATCAACAGCATGCCTATTTCGAGCCATTGTTTTTGGCCATGGCTGAGCAGTTCCGCTTGTTTATCCAATTGGTCGCCAAGAAAGATCATATTGGCAACTTCATGGACTTTACTGATAACTTCCTCATCGCGTTTAAATACTAACGCACCAAATACCGAGCGCCCGCGTGGAAAAGAAATCTCCAAATTTTCAAAAACACTTAAATCACCGTATATCGAGGGTGTTTGAAACTTTCGTCCGACACCGGCTTTTACGATGTCATGCTCTTTCATTTTGGTGAGTTCTTTATTGCGAAACTTAATGGAGCCTTCGGTAGCTTTGGTGCGGCCACAAATTAAATCCAACACCGTAGTTTTACCGGCGCCATTGGGGCCGATAATCACACGAATTTCGTTTTCATCAACATAAAAACTCAAATCGTTTACCGCTTTAAAGCCATCGAAAGAGACGGTGAGACCTTCCACCGCCAGCACAAAGTCTGTATTACTGCTCATGGACAACTCCTTGCGGCAAAGTAACTGGTTCAGTTTTAGTACTGGTTGGTTTTGATGGCGGAGGTGTTGGTGGTGATGAATGACTCACGGGAGTTTTGCCAAATAATTTGGCGAAGAATACATCCACTTTAGGTGCAGCGTAGGTGTTGTATAAACCGGCCAAACCGTTAGGAAACGCCATGACCACTGCGATAAATAATCCACCCATTGCAAACAACCAAAGCTCTGGAAAGCTTTCCGAGAAAGACGTTTTAGCAAAGTTCACCACCAAGGCACCGTACACGGCACCAATGATGGACAAGCGACCACCTACCGCGCAGAAAATTACCATTTCAATCGAGGGTACAATGCCGACCAGTGTGGGCGACATAAAACCCACCTGCAGGGTAAACATAGCACCACCAATCGCCGCAAAAATCGCCCCGATGCAGAAGACAAAAATTTTGAAATTGGACACATCGTAACCTGAGAACCGCACACGGTCTTCTTTATCGCGCATTGCCACTAACAAGCGGCCCAATTTACTTTTGCGAATAAATTGCGCGATAAACAAACACACAAACAGCAAAAACACGCATACAAAATAAAATATGTATTTAGCGCTGTCGGTGCGGATATCCCAACCGTGCAAGGTGCGCAAATCGGTCATACCATTTACACCACCGGTATAACCCTGTTGGCCGATAATTAAAATCGTCAAAATCGCTGCAAGTGCTTGGGTAATAATTGCAAAGTACACGCCCCCTACCCTGCGCTTAAACATAGCAACACCGATGATGTAGCCCAAAATGGTGGGCAATAAAATAATCGCCAGCAAGGTAAAGCCAAAACTGTAGAAGGGCTCCCAAAAGAAAGGCAATTCGGTAATTTGGTTCCAATCCATAAAATCCGGAATGCCGGGTGTGGATTGAATTTTGGTGCTCTCCGGGTCAGAGGCTTCCAATTTCAAAAACATCGCCATGGCGTAACCGCCTAAACCGAAAAAAACACCCTGCCCTAAACTTAAAATCCCGCCATAACCCCAGCACAGAACCAAACCCACAGCAACAAATGCATAGGTTAAATAATTACCGACAAGGTTGAGGCGAAAAATATCCAGCGAGAGCTGCAACACAATCACCAGAATTAATGCGAGCACCAAAAATCCATAGAGATCTTTTTTGGGCAAGAGTGATCTTAAACCTTGATAGGACATAATGAGATACTCCTCTTAACGGCGTACTTTCAGGGTGAACAAACCTTGCGGGCGCAGCATCAGGATCAACACGACAAACAAGAGCGTTAATACTTTGGACATAGAACCACTCATAAAGAATTCCATGGTCGATTGCGCTTGCGAAATGCTGAATGCAGAAGCAATAGTGCCGAGCAAACTCGATGCACCACCAAATACCACCACCAGGAATGTATCGACAATATAAAGTTGGCCAGAGGTTGGGCCAGTAGAACCAATCATCGTAAACGCACTGCCCGCAACGCCCGCAATGCCACAACCCAGCGCAAAAGTAACGCGGTCCACTTTGCCGGTATTAATCCCCACTGCACCGGCCATAGGGCGATTCTGTACTACAGCGCGCACTTGTGTGCCCCAGCGCGAGCGATACATGAGCAAGGCAACTGCGAGTGAAATTCCGAGTGCGAGACACATTACAAATAAACCGTTGATTGGTAACTCAATCGATTCGGTGAGTTGATAAGAACCCATCAACCAATCCGGCAATGTGACGCCCACTTCGCGTGGACCAAACACTGTGCGATAGGTTTGTTGCAGAATTAAACTTAAACCCCAAGTTGCCAAAAGCGTATCCAATGGCCGGTGGTATAGATGTCGGATCATCGCCCATTCGACTAATGCACCTAGTGCGGCGGCGGCGATAAACGCGAGTATCATCGCGAGAATAAAATAAATACTAAAAAAATCAGGCAAGTAAGTAGAAAAAACATGCGAGGTTAAATAAGTGACGTAAGCGCCGAGAATCATAAATTCGCCGTGCGCCATATTGATAACGCCCATCTGGCCAAAAATAATCGCCAACCCAAGGGCCATAAGCACAAACACCGAAAACAAAATCAATCCCGCTACACCTTGCATCGCAAAGATCGATAATAATTCCGAGCTACTGTATTCAGCGAACATAGCTGCACCTCATCTCGATTTAAAAACAGAGCTTCTATCCAAAGTGAGGAGTAGAGTTCAATTTAAAACACGCCGTAAATACATCCATGTAGGCTAAAATCGGCATCCATGCCTCATATTGTTTTAAATCAAACTCTACTCCTCACTCATCACGATCTTCTCAACACATATCGCAACCAGCCTTACGGCTGGTTGCGGTTTTATTATTGATAACCTTTGGGGAACGGATCCGGCTCGATCAAGTCCTTGGTTTCGAAGACCACATCGTATTGACCATCAGTGCGTGCATGACCGATACGGGTTTTAGACCAGAGGTGATGATTGGGGTGAACTTTTACATAGCCTTCAGGCGCCGTCGTCAACTCAATACCGGGCGATGCAGCGCGCACCTTATCGATATCAAATGATCCCGCTTTTTCCACTGCCGCTTTCCACAACCATGGGCCGAGGTATGCAGCTTGGGTTACGTCACCGATCACGATATCTTTGCCATACTTCGCTTTGAAATCCGCAACAAATTTCTTGTTGTTTTCGTTTGGTAAACTTTGGAAATATTTCATCGCCGCATAAGCGCCCACCATGTTCTCACCACCGATACCCAGAATTTCATCTTCGGTTACCGAAATGGTCAACACCAGTGGTTTTTCTTTAGTCATATCAATACCGGCCGCTTTTAATTGCTTGTAGAAGGCAACGTTAGAACCGCCCACCACAATCGCATAAATCACGTCGGGCTTTTTCAATTTAATTTTGTTGATCACCGAGTTAAATTGGGTATGGCCGAGTGGATAATATTCTTCACCCACCACACTCAAGCCCAATTTTTCAATGTGTTTGCGCGCGATTTTGTTAGAGGTGCGCGGCCAAATATAATCGGAACCGAGCAAGTAGAATGATTTGGCACCTTTGGTTTTGGTTACCCAATCGATACCGGCAATAATTTGTTGTGTAGCCTCCTGACCGGTATAAATCACGTTGGGTGATTGTTCCAAGCCTTCATAGAAAGTGGGGTAATACAACATACCGTTGTACTGTTCAAAGATCGGCAACACTGCTTTACGTGATGCAGATGTCCAGCAACCGAACACTGCAGCAACCTTATCGTTCACCAATAATTTTTTGGATTTCTCCGCAAAGGTTGGCCAGTCACTCGCACCGTCTTCCTGGATGTATTCAATTTTGCGACCAAGCACACCACCCATCGCATTGATTTGATCGATCGCCAGCTTTTCTGCTTGCACCGAACCAGTCTCACTGATCGACATGGTGCCGGTCACCGAGTGCAGGATACCCACCTTCACAGTTGTATCTGTCACTGCAAGGCCAGTCGTGTTTACATCGGCAGCTTGAGCATTACCAAACACCAGCGAAGCCGCCAGTGTGAGCAAACATTTTTTCCAGGTTTTCATTCCCGCACCCTGTGTGCGGGGCGAAACATGAAAGGAAGATAGCAGGGTCTTGTTCATGGTCATTCCTCAGGTAATTAAAAATTGTTTAGGTTGCGCACAAGCTGTAATAGGGATTTGCAGATTGTTACCACTGAGTTTTTGTCCTTACTGCGACGTTTAATCACTGAGAGGGAGCTTTGAAGCGGAAGCTGTCTCTACGCTTCACAATCTAGGCGCGAGCAGCATTTGAGACCATTCGATAAATGACACAGACCACTACGTCATTTGACGCATGGATAAATCACAAAGTTGGTACAGCAATTGAGTAGGGATTAATCGTAGATGTTTAAACGCCAGTGATAGCGGTGTTGATTAATTTCGCAGCAACAAAAAATGCACCAAGAAAGAAACAATAAGTGCACAAATGCACACAAATAAAGCGCACAACATAAAGCGCTGATAAAACCACTCACTTAATCGACGAGACGTTCCCGGACGAACAGACTGTTTAACGGGTAAACCATGACTGCCAAGCAGCATATATTTCGCGTGCGGCGTAATTACAACCAGTGGGTTGCCAACCAGACACTGGAAGATTACGCACTACGCTTCACTGCCAAAAGCGCACGGCGCTGGTCTGCTGCACGGGTAGCAACCACAGCGCTGGGCGCTATTTCATTTCTTGCATTGGAAGCCATAGGCGGTGCAATTACGTTGCACTATGGCTTTAACAATGCAGTCGCCGCGATTATGGCGGTGAGCTTGATTATTTTTCTCACCGCCATTCCCATCAGCTACTACGCTGCCAAATACGGTGTGGATATCGACCTGCTCACACGCGGCGCCGGTTTTGGTTATATAGGTTCAACTATCACCTCGCTGATTTACGCATCCTTCACGTTTATTTTTTTCGCGCTCGAAGCCGCCATTATGGCGATGGCTTTGGATTTATTATTTGGAATCCCACTCGCATGGGGATACTTAATCAGTTCATTGGCGATAATTCCACTGGTAACCCACGGCATTACTTTTATTAGCCGCTTCCAACTGTGGAGCCAACCCCTGTGGATTATTCTGCAGTTACTGCCGTTTGTTTTTATTATCTATGCCGATGCCAGCGCGGTAGAAAGTTGGACGGAATTTTCGGGCGGCATGCAAGCACAAGAAGCACCAGGTGAAGGCATTAATATTTTATTATTTGGTGCAGCCTCCGCCGTTATTTTTTCGTTGATTGCACAAATCGGCGAGCAGGTGGACTTTTTGCGCTTTTTGCCCGAACCAAAACCCAATGCGCGCTTGCGCTGGTGGGCTGCACTGATTGCCGGTGGACCTGGCTGGATTGTGATAGGTGCGATAAAAATTCTCGCCGGTTCGTTTCTCGCCGTACTCACGTTAAATCACGGCATTGGTATCCAAGAAGCTGCCGATCCAACGCGGATGTATATGGTGGCGTTTAGTTATATCGCCAGCTCGCCGGAAGTGGCGTTGTCAGTAGCGGGTATTTTTGTCATTTTGAGCCAGCTCAAAATTAATGTGACCAATGCTTATGCCGGTTCAATTGCCTGGTCTAATTTTTTTTCCCGCTTGACTCACAGTCATCCTGGTCGCGTTGTTTGGTTGGTCTTCAATGTTGCAATCGCATTGCTGCTGATGGAGCTTGGCGTTTATCGCGCATTGGAACAAACGCTAGGGTTTTACGGCATAGTCGCCGTGGCCTGGTTGGGTTCGCTGGTGGCCGATCTCGTAATTAACAAACCGCTCGGTCTCAGCCCGAAACATATCGAATTCAAACGCGCGCACTTGTTCGATATTAACCCTGTGGGCGTCGGCTCGATGTTGATCGCATCAGTGGCCGGCATTGTTTGCCACACTGGAATTCTGGGTGATATTGCGCAGGCGCTCTCGCATTTTATCGCACTAGGCCTTGCACTTATCTGTGCACCACTGATTGCATTTGCCACTGGTGGGCGTTATTACCTAGCACGCCCGGTTGTTAATGTAACGAAAGATGCCGATCACAGCGAAGGTGCTCACGCTACGATTTCCTGCTGTATTTGCGAACATAAATTTGAAACTGAAGATATCACCTACTGCCCCGCTTACGCTGGACACATCTGCTCGTTATGTTGCTCGCTTGATGCACGCTGTCACGATTACTGTAAACCTGGCGCTAATTATTCCACGCAGCTGAGCAATTTCTTTAAGTTATTTTTACCTAAGTCGATTACCACCAATATCAATTCGCGCGTTGGGCATTTTGTAGTCCTTGTGTTATTTATTAACGGGCTCTCGGCGATTCTTCTCTCACTCATTTATTTCCAAACGCCGATTGATGCTCCAGAGACAGCAGCATTATTAGAGGCAACATTGTGGAAAGTATTTTTCTTGTTGGTGATTATTACCGGCGTAGTCAGCTGGTTATTTGTATTGGCCCATGAAAGCCGCGTTGTTGCACAGGAAGAATCCCAACGCCAAACGCGTTTATTGATGGAAGAAATTGAAGCGCATGAACGCACCGACCGCGCGCTGCAAACTGCCAAAGAAGAAGCAGAAGCGGCCAACCAGGCCAAGAGCCGCTACCTCACCGGTATTAGCCATGAACTACGCTCACCGCTGAATGCAGTACTGGGTTACGCACAATTATTGGAAAAAGATCCGAGCATGCCTGCGCATCGCAAAGACGCGTTGGGTGTAATTCGCCGCAGCGGCGAACATCTTGCGGATTTGATTGAGGGTCTGTTGGATATTTCCAAAATCGAAGCTGGACGATTGGATTTGCATCAAGACCAAGTGCGCATTGCGGTATTAATGGAACAGCTAGTCCACATGTTTCGTTTACAAGCGGAAGCCAAAGGCTTGATATTCATTTACGAATGCAAAGACCGACTGCCGGAATTTGTGCGCACTGATGAAAAGCGCCTGCACCAGATATTAATTAATTTATTATCCAACGCCATTAAATACACTGACAAAGGGAGCGTGGTGTTTAAACTGCGCTATCGCAGTCAGGTCGCTGAATTTACGATTACTGATACCGGTGAAGGCATTGCACCGGAAAACATCGAGCGTATTTTTCGCCCCTTTGAACGCGTGCGCCGCGCAGGTTCTACTGCAACGGGAACCGGGTTGGGATTAACGATTACCCGCTTGCTCAGTGAAATTATGGGTGGCGATATCGCTGTCACCAGCACGCCCGGCGTTGGCAGCACTTTTAAAGCGAGCTTGATGCTCGCCAGCATCAGCAAGCCCCACCCAGAATTTATTACCGCGCCGGTACAAACGATTTATGGCTACAAAGGCGCCGTACGAACACTCATGCTGGTTGACGATGAAGCATCGCACCGCCAACTCATGCGCGCCATGTTGGCACCGCTCGGTTTTGAAATTATCGAATTGGATAATCCCCTGCTCGCGCTTGATCGGCTAATGCAGGAAATAGACAACAACCGAAGCCCGGATTTAATTATGCTCGACGTCTCCATGCCGGGCATAAATGGTTGGCAGTTGGCAAAACAATTGCGTGAAGCGGGTTACCACTCTCCCATCATTATGGTTTCTGCAGATGCCAGTGAAGGTAAGGATTTGCCCGCGCATGATAATACTGAAGTTACACCGCTACATGATGCCTACGTGATTAAACCAGTGCGCATCAATTTATTACTGGATCATATTGGCCGTTTATTGAACCTGGTGTGGTGTTACGAAAAACAGGAAAGCGCCGCACCTGCATCACACTTTATCCGCGCCCTGGAATTACCGCCCGATAATCACCTGCACGATATCGCTCATCTCGCAGCTATTGGCCACAAAAAGGGGTTGCAAGACAAAATCCAGGAGCTTGAAAAATCCGGTACAGCCCATCCGGTATTTATTCAGGAATTAAAAAAGCTCACTGGCAATTTCCAGTTTGAAAAAATTTTAGCTTTAGTAGATGCAGAGCTTGCTGAAGAACAAGATACAGAAGTGACTCAAGACCAGTAGTTATATTTGAAGATCATAAATTCGTTAAAACAAAGAGTAAATTGCAATGAACACTAAGACCCAGTCGCAAGTCGTATTGGTGGTAGATGATGCTATCGACAGTATTCATATGCTTAACGATGTATTGGAAGAATCGCACTTCACCGTATTAGTCGCACTGGAAGGCGCGCAGGCACTGACCATCACTAAAAATATTCGCCCGGATATTATTTTGCTCGACGCCATAATGCCGAACATGGATGGCTTTGAAACCTGCCGTCAATTAAAACTCAACCCGCAGCTCGCCGATGTGCCCATTATTTTTATGACCGGCCTGAGCGACACCGAACATGTGGTGATGGGCTTAAATGCAGGCGGTGTGGATTATGTAACTAAACCGATTAACCCGGACGAATTAATTGCGCGCATGCGCGTGCATCTCGCCAACGCGCGCATTACCCAAAGCGCACGCGCCGCCTTGGATACTGCAGGGCAATATTTATTAACCATCGATTTACACGGGCAATTGGTATGGGCCACACCACAGGTTTATCAATTGCTGGACGGTGCCGGCGCCACTGCCGATTCCATCGCCCTCACCCACACCATTAGCCAGCAGTTGCGCGAGTGGATCAGTCACAAGCCCGAAACCGGCCGCCAATTACCACTGCAGCAAGTGACGCAAGAACTCAGTGTGGAAATGTTGAATTTAATCGATGGCAAAGAATATTTACTGCGCCTGACCAACCCCCATAAACCCGCTGACGACACCCAATCCCTCAAACAACAATTTTCAGTAACCGGCCGCGAAGCCGACGTATTGTTATGGATCGCCAACGGCAAAACCAACCGTGAAATAGGCCAGATTTTGGAGATGAGTCCGCGCACGGTGAATAAACATTTGGAGCAAATATTTAAAAAGCTCGGCGTGGAAAATCGAACATCGGCAGCAGCGGTGGCGATTAAGTGTTTGGCGCGGGGCTGAAACATTCTTCATCGCGCTCCCAATTTTTAGTGATATTTTGCCTTCTGAACTAAAACTGTCATCAATTCATCAAGCTAGTTTCATATCTGTCATCCATGATTAAATGGGGTGCACGCCAACCGCGTGTTTTACTCTTATTCAATACCGGAGAAGACCATACCGGAATATTTTATGAAATTGATTAGTTGCTTAATTGGTCTAATCTGCCTCTCGATTTGCTCCTGCGCAGTATTGAATGTGGATACTCAGATAAAAATTATCGCGTTTAATGATTTTCATGGACAGCTGGAAGCCCCCGGTAATTTGCGC
>NZ_JBRFPI010000082.1:0-13956 GCF_053579595.1 Cellvibrio sp. | reverse complement strand
CAGCGCAACAATCGCGACCAGCGCGGAGCGCCAATGCCACAGGAAGAGGGCGCAGACCAGCGCTACCACCAAAAACTCTTCCAGCAATTTACTGGTTAAGTTGGCCACGGCACGGTCGATCAGCAAGCTGCGGTCGTAGGTGGTGATGATTTCAACGCCTGCAGGCAAGCCGTTTTGGAGTTGGGCGAGTTTTTCCTTAACTGCCGCGATAGTGGCGCGGGCATTGCCGCCGGAGCGCATGACCACAATACCGCCCGCTACTTCACCTTCACCGTCCAGCTCCGCAATGCCCCGGCGCATCTCCGGCCCAAGTTGGATATGGGCGACGTCGGCGAGGGTAACGGGGATGTTATCGACTAATTTCAGGGGGATAGATTTGAAATCCTCCAGCCTGCGCAAATAACCGCTGGCACGGATCATCAATTCCGCTTCACCCAGTTCAACAACACCGCCGCCAGTTTCCTGATTGGCTTGCTTTATTGCGGCAATCACCACTTCATGGGACAGGTTATGGGCTGCCAGCCGAAGTGGGTCGAGCACTACCTGGAATTGTTTGACCATTCCGCCCACCGCAGCGACTTCGGCTACATCGGGCAGCGGCGCCAATTCAAAGCGTAAAAACCAATCCTGCAGTGCCCGCAGTTGGGCGATGTCCTGCTGGCCGGTTTTATCGGCCAGGGCGTACTGGAATATCCAGCCTACACCGGTGGCGTCCGGCCCCAGTGCCGGTGTGGCGTTGGCTGGGAGTTGCCCCTGCAGCTGGCTTAAGGATTCCAATACCCGGGAGCGCGCCCAGTAAAGGTCGGTGCCATCCTCAAACAGCACATATACAAAACTATCGCCATACATTGAATAACCGCGCACGGTTTTGGCGCCAGGAACCGAGAGCATTTTACTGGCCAGGGGGTAAGTTACTTGATTCTCCACCAGCTCTGGCGCTTGCCCCTGCAGGCTGGTGCGGATAATGACTTGCACATCCGACAAGTCGGGCAGGGCGTCAATCGGTGTGGTTTTTACCGCCCAAATGCCCCAGCCGGTGAGCAGCAGTGAGGCCAAGAGTATCAATACCCGGTTGGCGACAGACCAATGGATCAAACGGCTAATCATGGTTGTGGTTCTCCATCGTATTCTCCGCCGCTGTTGGTGCTATACCCAAAAAGGAGGCTTCGGAATCCAACAGAAATTGGCCGCTCGCGACTACTTCCTGATCTTCATGTAAGCCCTGCAAGATGCGGGTGTGGGAGCCTTGTTCATGACCTGTGATCACCACTACCGGCATAAAACTACCGTCGGGTTCGGCCACCATCACCAGCACCCGTTTGCCGGTGCGGATGACTGCTTCAGTAGGCACAAACAACCCGGTTTCCCGGGTGGATGATTGCAGGATCACGCGCCCGCTGGTGCCGGGTTTGAGGCGTCCTTCGGGGTTATCCAGCAGCATGCGCGCGGTCAGGGTGCGGGTATCTGCATTCACGGTGGGCAGCAAGTATTCCAGGTGGCCGGTCAGCACCGGGTCAGCGGCATTGGTGGGGTAGAACCTGGCACTGTCGCCAGCGCGCAGGCGGTTTGCCTGCGCTTCAGGAATAGCGGCTTCCAGCCAGAGGCTGTCCAGATTATTGATCTTTGCCAGAGTCGCGCCGCTGGCCAATGCCATACCGGTTTTAACCTCCAGCATGTCAATCACCCCGGCGATGGGTGAGGTGAAGGTGAGACGAGTCACGGGTTGGCGGGTTTTTTCCACCTTGGTAATCAAGGCATCGGGCATGCCCAGTAGTTGCAAGCGGGCGCGCAAAGTCGCCAACAAGTTGGGGTTTTGGTCAATGGGCTGGGAGAGCAGCTCGTTTTGCGCATCCAACCATTCGGGAATGTCGAATTCGGCAAGCGGCTGACCGGCGCTGACCTGATCACCCTCCGCTAGCGGCCAGGTTTTTTCCACAAAACCGGCCGCGCGTAATTGCACTATCGCTTGGTTGCGCTGGTTAAACTGTAGTTGCCCGACCAATTCCAATTCGCTGTGTATTGGCAGACGCTGCACTTTGGTTTTGCGCATGCCCAGGTTTTGCACCAGCGCTGGGTTGATGCTTAGCCCCGCTGCGCTGGTGGCCGGTTCGGCGTATTTTGGCACAAGCTCCATATCCATAAACGGCGATGGCCCCGGCTGATCAAAATGCTGGTCGGGCACCATGGGGTCGTACCAATAGAGCACTTTGGTTGTTTGATCGGCGGCTTCTGCAGCGGGAGTATGTGTCTTGTGGCTAGAAGTTAAATTCGCACCAATGGCAATGCCAAGTGCAAGGGAGCCTATCGCAATAGGTGCCCACAGGCGTAGGGACTGAGGTTGCATAAAAAATTCCTGAAAGACGATAAAAATCGTCCGCCTGAAAAGCCGTGTAGAGGCCTAGCCCCTTGTTGACTCAAGCGGTGCTATTAATGTCGATCAGGAAAAGCTTGGGGGGCGCCAGATACTGGCGGGATTTATGTCGGCGGGGCGAGTTAAAGGTGGCTTGGCCAATAGGGAGAGATCTGTAAGCGAGGTAAAAATGGTTGTGGCAGGAAGATAAATCTGGCCTGGCGTTTTACAGAGGTGACAAGTTTTAATTGTTTTACAGGAGTTGGTGTTACTCAGCTCGGTCTCGTCCGGGCAGCACGGCATGATGTAGTTGCTATCCGTGTCGCCCATTTTAATTTCCATCGCACAAGGTGATACAGTCAACAACGCGCCTGCCATCACCTGCAGAGGCAGCAGAATACTGAGAATTAGTACAACCATGGCAGTGGATAGAGTCATGATCCGATTGTAGCTTTATAAGTTTGATTTGGCATTACCTAAATCCCCATGAAGCAATGAATCGACCATATGTACTGCTTTCGGTCTATTTATAATGGTCAATCTTTGGATAATCCAGCATTACCTAAAGCAACAATGACAATACCCAATTAACAACACAACTTGCAGATGTTCCTCGAGAGTTGCCTCAAGTGGAACAATGTCGGCGAGAAATCGGATAACGTGAGAGAACCTCATTTTCATGGCACTTCTGGCGCAAGAGAATCCGCAGCACAAACCATTGAGAATTTGGGGTGGATACTCGGTAAGCTTGCAATTGCTGTCGGATATTGCCAGCTCCTGGTTGAAGAAAGAACCGAATTAACGGTAAAACAGTTTTTGATGCTTTAAGTCAGCTTTCGTGGCCCGAGTAACACGCCATTACACGCCAATTGATGATCCCGTTGCGGACAACTACACTGACAAGCTACATGGAGAATTAACATGGCTACAAACAGTAAAATTGAATGGACCGAACAAACATGGAATCCGGTTACGGGCTGCACCAAGATTTCTCCCGGATGCAAATATTGCTACGCGGAGGTAATGGCAAAGCGATTGAAAGCAATGGGAGCTCCGGGTTACGAAAATGGCTTTAACACCATCACGCTGATGTATGAGCGATTGGATCAGCCACTGCATCGCAAGAAACCGACTATCTATTTCGTAAACTCCATGAGCGATTTATTTCATGAGGCGGTGCCTTATGATTTTATTGATCGCATATTTGACACTATCCGTGCGACGCCACAACATGCTTATCAAATCCTCACCAAACGTGCGGAAAGAATGAATGATTACTTCCAGACTAGACAGGTACCTGATAATGCGTGGCTGGGTGTTTCTGTCGAGGATAAAAAGTACGGAATTCCTCGGATCGGTTATCTACAGGCTATTAAGGCGAAAACCCGTTTTCTGTCAATTGAGCCTTTATTAGAGGATCTGGGGCGCTTTTCTCTCAAGGGTATCCATTGGGTTATTGTTGGCGGTGAATCGGGTGTTAAAGCCAGGCCGATGGAAGAATCTTGGGTACTAAAATTACGTGATCAGTGTCAGCGCAATGAAATTGATTTCTTCTTTAAGCAATGGGGTTCCTGGGGGCAAGACGGTGTCAAGCGAACAAAAGGTGCTAATGGCCGACAATTACAAGGCCAAGTGTGGGACATGATTCCAGCCGTTGCCATTTAAAATAATAGGAAAAGGAAACTCCGTGTGAGCCATAAAAATAAAAAATATGATTGGGAAATTGGATCAGAACTTCCGCAACTTGACGAACATAGCGAAACTAAACATCTCATCATAGCCGATTATTTAAAGCGCTATGTTGAGGTGTATATGGCAAATGCTACGATTGAGCGATTGCCACTCACCGTTGTAGATGGCTTTGCTGGTGGAGGAAAATACCGCGCATTTAATCGCAATGAGACAACCGATGGTTCTCCTTTTCTGATCTTGAAATCAATCCAAGAGGCGGAAGCACTACTCAATATCGGTAGACGGAAGCCTCGTTCTATTGATGCCGAGTATCATTTCATTGAAAAAGATGCTCCCCATCTCGACTTCCTGCGGCAAGAATTACACTTGTCGGAATTTGCGCATTTACTTGATTCAAAAATACACCTGTACAACAAAAAATTTGATCAAGTAGCTACTGATGTGATCAAGCGAATTCAACAGCGCAATAAGGGTATGCGTGCTATTTTTATTCTTGATCAATATGCCTATAAAGATGTTCCGTTCAGCATTATTAGAAATATTTTTTCTAGTACCGCCAGCGAGGTTATTTTGACCTTTAATTTCGACACTCTGCAAAGTTTTCTGGCAGAGAATTCGACTAATAAAAAAGCACTCGAAAATATCAATCTTTCACAATATATCGACTGGAATCGGCTGGCGCTTTTTAAGGAGGCAGGTATGTGGCAACACGCTATTCAAGAGCAGTTGGCAAATGCCATTCTAAAAGGATCTGGCGCAAACCACATGACGTTGTTTTTTATAAAGCCTAAAAAAGGGTGGTGCTATTGGTTGGTGCATTTATCGCAAAAATTTATTGCTCGGGATGTCATGATGAGCCTTCATTGGAAACATTCTAATACCAGTGCAGGGTTTGAACATCATTTGGGTGAAGGTATATTTACACTGGGCTACCAAGCTACTCAAACAGCAGGCCAAATCACTCTTGATTTTGGAGAGGCATTCGATTTTGGATCAAAAGCAAAAGAGCGCTGTATTGAGCGCCTGTCAGAATCCATTCCCCGTCTATTGGACAATTGCAATGTACAAATGCCATTTTCACAGCTGACCGACAATATCGGTAGCTTAACGCCCGCCTCAACAATAGAAATCAAAGCTGCACTTCAGTCTTCTATAGACAATAAAGAATTAATGATTGTAACAAAAGATGGCGGTACTCGCCGAAGTGCTAACCAGATTGGACCTTCCGATATCCTCAAATACAATCAAAAACAACTGTTTTTTTAATTACATAAGGAGATAATTAGTGCTTTTGCCTCAGGAATATATTGGTAGACCCCAAGCCTTTTTAAAGCACACCATATTGAAGACGTATCTTGAACGTCTTTTCATGATTATTGGTCAGTCTGAAATTGTTATTAACTATGTGGATTGTTTTGCTGGTCCTTGGTCAGATGAAAATGAAGCGTTAACAGATACATCTATTGGTATATCTATCGCGCAAATGGGAAAAAGTGTAGCCATTTTCAAAAAAACGTTTAAAAGAGATGTTAAGTTCAGAGCGCTTTATATAGAAAAAGACAATGAGGCATTTTCACGTCTGCAGGCATTTTTAGATAAACATCGAGATCCTGCTATTACCGTCGCTTGTATGCATGGTGATTACACCAAACAGATCCCTCATATAGTCGAATGGACGCAAGATCATTTCACCTTCTTTTTTGTTGACCCTAAAGGCTGGAAAAATATTATTGGTGCAACGACAATGAGGTTGTTATTAGAGCGACCCAAAACAGAATTTCTTATCAACCTAATGTACGACTTTGCCAACAGAGCTACTGGCATCGAAAAACATGATCCGGACATGATTGAACTGTTGGGTGCAAAACCTAATTATAATGGCTGTGAAACAGTTTTTGATCGCCAGCGGGCATTTCTTTCCCAGTATCAAAAGAATATAAACTCGATTTATCTCGGTAGGTCTACGTATATCCCTATCAATCGACCCGGCACCAATAAATTACTTTACTTTCTTGTTTACCTGACGCGACATCCGAAAGGTATCATTGTCTTTAAGGAAGCGGCGGAGAAAATGATCTCCGTGCAGCGTATAACGCATAACGAAACTTTGCTGCTAAAACAGTTTGACGCTGCACCTATTACTGACTTATTTGCGGCTGAGGGTGACGTAACACAGTGTATTCCTGCAACTGACAATCGCCTTTCCGCAAAAGTATTTTTGCTAAAAAAACTAACACGCACACCCTTATTAATTGATCACGAACGTTTCGCTACATTTTTGGAAGAGAGTGACCTTTATCCAACTGACTTTCAGCAGGCAATGAAGGAGTTGCTTGATAGTAAGGCGGTATTAAACGTCGATGCTGATGTTAGTAAGCGCAGAACGAAATTCATACAGCCTGACTGCCCGCAAAAGAGCGAACGATGGCAACTATCAGACGAGTAAACGATTCTCCATCACCAAGCATAACTAAATTTGTTTGCTATGGATCATATTGAGATAGGCTTAGTTAGCCTCAAAATGGAGTTCGCTCTAAAAACCAGCTGCGGAATTCACAATGAATACATCACCGGCATTAATTGTTTTTGATCTCTATGGAACACTGGTTCAGTTTGGGATCAAGCATCATCCTTTCCGAAAAATTCTACTTTGGGCAAGGGAACAGGGGCGCAGCCCACAACCAAATGACGCACGTAGACTTATGACGGCAGACAAGGATTGTGCTGAAATGCTGGCAACACTTGGGATTTTTCCACCCGCCAACATGCTCGCACAATTACATCAGGAAATTCAGGAAGAGTTAGCCAGCCTAACTCTCTTTGATGATGTCTTACCAACCCTTGATGCATTGGCCAACCAAGAAATTCCTCTGGCCATTTGCTCTAATTTGGCAAAACCCTACGGCGTAGTGATTGACAAGCTATTGCCGCAATTCAACTTCGCCCGGCACCTCAGCTATGAAATTGGAGCAATAAAGCCTGACAGAGAAATCTACGAATCGATTGTAACGGGTACTGGCTTAGCGCCAGAGCAAATCATCTTCATTGGTGATACATCGCTGGCCGACTATGAGGGGCCTATCCAATTCGGATTTCGAGCAAAACACTTGGTCAGAAGCCAGCCGCCAGGTCGTAATAGCATTACTTCATTAACAGAAGTACGGTTGCTGACTAATCAAATGGCCCAATGATGACATGGCATTTGCGCGGTATCTCAAAGCATCCGAAAAAATTGAATTTGAGGTACCGACAACCTCAACAGGCTGATTTACGTTAACCCTGAACTCATTAACGTCAGGAGCCGCAATGACAGCCACCCTCGAAAATATGACCGAAGAGTGCGAAGCCATTCTGATCGCCAGCAGAAATTACAACATTGAAAAGAGTATTTGGCCAACCGATGTCATCACTATCAATTATTTACTCACCCAAAGCGCAGCGATGAAGAACGTTTATGACGAACTCTCGGTGCTGTCAGCCCAACAAAGAGCACAATTCCTCGATCAATTGGTGGGTACTCTCTCGTTCTGGTCACCAGAAAATGCAATTGAGATGCGCGCAACGCGAAACCGGCTAATCGATGTGAATAGAAAAATCAGCACTCTGGCGAAAGATCTTGCCGATTTATTAGAGGAGCGATCCACCCGTGAAAACCAGCATCCATTTACTTCAAATACCCATCATCACATTGCAAATGTGATCAAAGAAGCTTCTCGTGATAACTATCAGTTTCGGAGTTTCTTGGCTGAGCCTCTTCAGGCATTAGCGGGTCAATTTGACCTTAAATATTGGCCTTATCTTCCGGCAGTGATTAAGGAAATAGGCGATGACGCCGAAGCAGCCGAAATCTACGCAACAGATCCAAGAACAGAGGCGGCAACATCCTCAACTCGATCATCAAAAGCAGATTTCGTCAGAGCAATGTTATCGATGATAGCTGAACTAAAAAGCACGCCTAGTTTGTATTTCTCTAAAAGCTTCAGTTTGAGTGACTCAGCAATGGCAGATCTCGTCAATGTTTGTCTAAAGCTGAGCGTTGAAGAGCTGGTTGATAGCGGCTATGTAAAAAATTTACGGCATAGAGAAAAAGGTCTATGTAATGGTAATTGCCCGAATTAATTGTTATTGCTGGATGTTGGTTTCACAATTCACATCGCGGCATGACTGACCAGATGAGATTGAGCGCATCCTAGATGGTAATCGCGTAAGGTGGTTCGAAGCGCGAGTTGAAGTGATTCTGGATACGTAGGCCGAACGACATAGGCAACTTTGGGGTGTCTTTTTATAGACTCTGATAATCCTTTGTGCGTCAGCCAAATGGTCAACATACAAACTGCAGGAGATTCAAAATGCCCGCCTATGTCCTGTTAATTTCACCCCAACCGATAAGGAGAAGCTACAACAATATGCCGCCTCAGTGACGGCCACACTGGCCAAGCACAGCGGCGAATTTTTTGGTCAAAGGCATGTTAGAAAAGCTGTCCGGGGACACCGATTATGAAATGCAAGGCATCCTGGCATTTCCTACGAGGGAACAGGCTATAGGCTGGTATTATTCACCGGATTATCAGGCATTAATTTCTCTACGTGATGCCGGCATGCTCTCGCAATTCCAACTGATCGGCACATAGAGCTAAATATCACCGAGCGCAAATAATGTTGCATTCGTAATGTTTTCTTTTTCCATCGCAGGTACGTTTGAGGTGAGAGCCGAAGTGATTCCGGATGCAGTATGAAAGGCGTTCTTCAAGTGTCTCCTTTTATAACCCGAAGATTTAAGCGGGCCAGACCACATTTAGCTTTGGTGTTGCTAAACCAGCATCTCAACGAGCGGCATGAACGCAGATTGTGCGGTAATTGCTTAAGGTTAAATCGGGGGTTTTGACGTTAACCCCCCAGCTTGTTGATCCTTTTTGCCAATCACTTTAACGGAAAATATATGAAAAATGTAACCACTAAAATTATTAATAAAATCATAAGTTTACCTTTGGTTACACTGAGGAAAGCTTATATAACCATAGATGAATCCTTTAATCGCCCGGTGGTGATTGATTTTTGGGCGGACTGGTGTGGCCCTTGTAAAAATTTAATGCCGATTTTGGAAAAACTCGCCAATGAATATGCTGGTGCTTTTTTACTGGCAAAAGTCAATGCTGATGAGCAGCAAATGATTTCATCGCAATTTGGTGTGCGTAGTTTGCCCACGGTGATGATTATGCAAAATGGCCAGCCAATTGATGGTTTTACGGGCGCCTTACCCGAAGTACAAGTGCGTGAATTACTGGCCAAATATTTGCCAAAGCCTTGGGAGGCACCGCTTAACCAAGCACAGGCGCTGATGGCTGCAGGCAATTTTACCGATGCACTGCCATTGTTGCGTGAGGCACATGATGCATCGCAACAATTGGCAAGCATTGCGCTCTTGATGGCGCAATGTCATATGGAACTCAATCGAATTGATAATGCAGAGGCGATTTTATCAACAATTAAAATGGTCGATCAGGATGCGCATTACGAACAACTAACGGCGCAAATCGCGCTGAAAAAACAAGCGGCCATAACACCGGAGCTGGCTGCCCTGGAAGAGGCATATTCCCGGTCACCGCAGGATTTAACCGTGCGCTATCAATTGGCGCTGCAATATCATCAGGAATCCCAATATCGGCCGGCACTGGAACATTTGTTGGAAATTATTCGTACAGAGCGTAATTTTGCCGAGGGGGAAGCACGTAAAACCTTTACTGCAATTATCGCGGCACTGGGCAAGGCTGACCCGCTGGCGATTGAATTTCAGCGCAAGTTATTTACTTTGCTTTACTAGGCTTTACCTCGTGGTAAATGGTCGCTGCCACTAAAAGTGGTTACACTGGGACATCTGTAAAAAAAACGTAATGTGAGCGCCCCAAGAGGGCCTGACCTTAGTGGCGGCCACCATGCTGCTAGAGGATTATGATACACAATGAGTAAATGCTATTCCCTGATCGCATTCCTTGCCATCTCCATGGCTTTGTTCGGGTGTGGCAAGTCCAAGCAGGCGGAGCAACTGCCGGTATTTTGCAAGCAGGATGGTTCGCGCCTGTTTATCAAGCAGGGCAATATCAGTATGGAGATAATGCCCAAAGTTGCCGCGCGTGTTTCCTCGCTTAAATACAATGGTCATGAAATATTGGTGGGCATTGCTGATCCGGATCAAATCACTGATTGGGGTACGGTCTTCTGGTCAAGTCCACAATCAGAGTGGAGTTGGCCTCCTGTTGATACCTTGGATAGTAAACCCTACACCTTGGATTCACAGGAAGACCGCTTGGTGTTAACAAGTGATATAGATAAAAAAACCGGCTACCAATTTACCAAAACCTATATGCCTGCGGGCGATGACCGTATCTCGGTTACTTATCGCATCACCAATCACAGTGACCATGAAAAAAATGTGGCGCCATTAGAGGTGACACGTTTGCCGCCGTCGGGCGATTTGTTCTATCCCCGTGGTGATACTGATCCCATCAGCGGTATTTTTTATCCTTTGGATGTGCAAAACATTGATGACTTGACTTGGTATCACTACGACGCAAAAAAAATTCGCACTGACCACCACAAAGTTATGCAAGATGGCAAAGAGGGTTGGGTTGCCTATGTTGATAAAGGTTATTTGTTGGTTAAAGAGTTTACCGATAATCCACCTGCAGCAATTGCTCCCGGCGAGCGTGAGATAGAATTATTCACCCACGTTGAACATATTTTTATTGAGATGAAGCAGCAGGGAGCATCAGTGGCTTTGGCACCGGGTGAGCATTTAGAGTGGACGGTGATTTGGCATGTGAAAAAATTGCCTGAGGATTTAGCTAAAGATCCTGAGCCAGCCGCGCTGGCAACTTATGTCCGCAGCTTGCTGTAAAGGGATATTGCGATTGAAATTTTGATGTAAAAAATCGCCGCTTAGCGGCGATTTTTTTTGGTTTTTAAACGGCGGATTCGATCAGCTTCTTCTTTTTCTATGCGTTTTTTCTCATCTTCTGCTTTGGCTGTTGCCACTTCCAGTTGCGTCATTTCGGGTGTTTCCCAGCTGATCGACCCGAGTAATCCTGCGCGCAATTCGGTGATCAGTATTGACGATACTTTCTGGATTTCTACTCCGCCACCCTTACGGGTACAGCCGCGTTTTATGCCGATAGCATCCAGTAACTCCACATCTGATTCTGGCAATTCATCCAAGCCATAACGTTTTTTTAGCGCATCCGGATAGGCTTTTAATAAATACTCAGCGGCATAGAGTGCAATGTCAGCGTAATCAAACACTGTATCTTTTATCGCCCCGGTAATTGCCAGGCGGTAGCCGCAAGAGGGCGGTGATAATTTCGGCCACAAAAATCCGGGTGTATCGGTTAATAAGATACCGTTTTCCAATTTGATTTTTTGTTGCGCTTTGGTCACGCCAGCTTCGTTACCGGTTTTGGCAATAACGCGTCCGGCAAGGGTGTTGATGATGGTGGATTTACCGACGTTGGGAATGCCCATAATCATCGCGCGTGCAGGTCGCACATCGCGCTGGCGTTCGCTGACTAAACTGGTGCACACATTTAATAAGTTGCGGATTTGGTCGGGGCGTTGTTGGCTCACTGGCAGCGCTTTTACGCCCGCTTCCTGTTCCATTTTTTCAACCCAGAGTGCAGTAATCGCCGGGTCGGCCAAATCCGCTTTGTTGAGCAATTTAATTAGTGGTGTGTCGCCACGCAAACTCGGCACCAGAGGATTTTCACTGGAGAAAGGGATGCGGGCATCGATAACTTCAATGACCACATCCACGTGTGGCATGACTTCCGCAATTTCTTTGCGGGCCTTGTGCATGTGGCCGGGAAACCAATTAATTGTTGACATGTTTTACTCAAAAAGAAAATTTTAAAGCGTATCCAGTTGCTCACTGGAATCGAAATGATGCAACAACAAGCATTCATCATCGGATTCGCCTTCGCAAATCACCACCGAAACCGGTGCAATAGTTGCGGCGTAGTTGGCGTCTTTGTACAAGGCCTCGTTAAGTGCTTGCCACAGCGGGGCAGGAAACTCGGTGAAAAAATTAAAGCTCAGATAGAGTTTACCTTTCTCTTCAATCGCATCCACTTCCGGAGAACGAATGGCGCGCACGCGCTGCAAAAACTCGTCGCGGTTAAATTCGCGGCTGTATTTGGGTTGGATTTGAATGCTGATGCATTGCATGATGGGTTCTGTCCTCGGGTGCAATTGTAGCGATTATACAGAAAGCGCGCTCTGATCACCCTTAATAAACTCGGGGCATATCCACCATGTCGCTGTTAAGAAGCATTAATACTCATAACTCCCCATTTTGGCGGTAACCGGTTTCAGCTATGATGCGGTTTCGTCTTTTCCCTGCGGTAAATTCTGTGTCCTCTCCCTTATTTCGCCCCATTGCATTGGGCTTATACCTGTTATTTTTTACTGCCGGCGTGGTGGGGGCATTGGTGCTGCCGACGTTTAGTTTATTTCTTGCCAAAGAAATTGGCGTGCGCCCGCTGTTGGTGGGTTTAGCGTTTGCGGGCATCGCCTTGGCCAGTATTGCCTACAATCATTGGCTGGGGCATTGGTCAGACAAGCTGACAGACCGTCGTCCGTTGGTGGCTTTTTGCTGTTTACTAGGAACACTTTCTTGTTTGATTTTCGCGTTATCGCGCAATTATTGGCTGGTGGCATTTACCGCAATTTTTTTACTCAGTTTGTCGATGGTGTCTTTCTCGCAAATTATGGCGTACAGCCTGGATTACGCCGAGGCCGCGATTCCGGTTGAGCGCATTCCTATGTTCAACGCCATCATGCGGGCACAGATTGCATTTGCCTGGGTAGCAGGGCCGCCCGCGGGTTTTTTATTGGCGACTTATTTTGGTTTTGATGTGAGTTACGGTATTGCGGCGATTTTGTATGTGGTAGTTGCTGTTGCCAGTTTTAAATTATTGCCGCGGTTACCCAAGAAAAATAAGCCGGTTAATGCAGCCGGCGAACAACTGACGCTGCCATCTTTATCGCCGGCAATTAGACAGTCAGTATGGTTGTGTGCGATTGCGTTTTCGTTGATGTGGGGTGTGAACAATGCCTATCTCATTAGTTTACCCATTCATCTCAAGGATAATTTGCATATCGATGCGCAGTGGATGGGCTGGGTGATGGGCACTACCGCCGCGCTGGAAGTTCCGTTTATGTTATTGGCTGGGCATTATGCCAGCCGGTTTCGTTTAATTAATCTAATTCGCTGTGCGGGTGTAGCGGCTCTGCTTTTGTATATCGGCGTTTATTTTGCGAGTGAGTTGTGGCACTTATTTGTGCTGCAAATTTTTAATGCGATTTTTATCGGGGTATTGGCGGGATTGGGTGTATCGGTGATTCAGGATTTAATGCCGGGGCGCTCCGGTGGCGCTTCTGCGCTTTATACCAATACCACCCATATCGGAAATTTATTGAGTAGTTTAATGGTGGGATGGGTGGCAGATTACTATGGGTATCACCAAGTGTTTTTGGTCAATATTCTGCTGGTGTTTGTCGCTATTTGGGTATTTGGACAAGTAAAAAGTTCGCGTGAATTAGCGGTCCTTAACAACTGAAGTGGCGATTACTAAATCGCTGCTTCAGTCTTCATCTTCATTTAATAATTTCTCCAGATCCTCTACGCTCATTGCAAATAATCTATGGCGCAGCTCGCGCTCTATTTGCGGCATCATGCTCAGCATCACTTCTTCTACTAAATATTGACGCGGCTTGTTGGTTTTGTGTGCAATATTTTTGGTGGAACTGATGATTTTTTTTGCGGTTTCGTATTCAAAGAGTGGCGGAGGATTGTTGCCGTGTAAACGCTCGCGAATATGTTGTGGCAGAAAAGGATTTTCACCACTCGCTTTGGCGAGTGGTCG
>NZ_JBRFPI010000081.1:0-14127 GCF_053579595.1 Cellvibrio sp. | reverse complement strand
TGGATGAATCGCCTACTATAGCGCCCAATGGCGCTATGCTGATGTATGCGACTCGTTCTGGTGGTAAGGGAGTGTTGGCAGCCGTGTCTCTTGATGCGCGTGTCAAAATCCTCCAGCCCCCAAAACAAGGTGATGTGCGGGAACCCGCATGGTCGCCATTCTTTAACTAAATCCCCGTAAAACAGATCAAAACTTCATTGGAGTTACACACACATGATCACCAAAGCAATCAAGCAAGGTCTTACTTTGGCTGTTGTTATGTCTTTTCTGGTTGGCTGTTCAAGCAGCGACAATAAAGGCACTGAAACTGCAACTACCGGTACTGCTGTTACCGATACTTCATCTTCAGAAGCTACACTGTCAAACGTTGTTTACTTCGACTTCGATCAATACGCTTTGACTGCTGAAAGCCGCGCTGTTCTGTTGGCTCACGCTGACAAGCTGAAAGGTGCTTCAGTTGCAGTACGTCTGGAAGGTCATGCTGACGAGCGCGGTTCACGCGAGTACAACATGGCTCTGGGCGAAAAACGTGCTAATGCTGTTCGCGATTTCCTCGTGACCCAAGGCGTTAACGGTTCTTCTCTGGAAGTTGTTAGCTTCGGCGAAGAGCAACCAGCTGCTACCGGTAGCGACGAAGCTTCTTGGTCTCAAAACCGTCGTGTAGAAGTTAAGTACTAAGAGTCTAAGCCCGTATGCTCAAAAATCTGCTTGCTGTTGTCTTAGTTGCTTCAGCTCCAGTCTTACAGGCGCAAGTACGGGTTATTGAGTCTTCACCCCAGAGCATTCGCTCTGGGGTGGCTCAATCTGATCTGCCTGCCTCTGCTGAATCTGATGTCTATTCCCAAATTCGTGCCCTTCAAGAAGAAGTAGCGCTATTGCGTGGCCTCCTTGAGGAGCAATCCTATGAGCTGAAACAGCTCAAACAATTGCAGCTTGATAATTATATGGATCTTGACCGGCGCTTATCCGGTGGCACGCCTCCTGTAACCAGTGCTGCAAACATACAAAATATGCCCCCTATCTCTACTGCACCTGTTACAACGTCTGTTTCTGGCGCCCGGCTGACTGATACTGCCAGTGAAAGTGATGTTTACAAGGCTGCTTATGATTTGCTGAATCAAAAAGATTTTGACGGCTCAGTGGTTGCGTTTAAAGAGCATTTGAATCGTTTTCCCAACGGGGATTTTGCTAGTAACAGCCACTATTGGTTAGGCAAAATTGCCATGTTAAAAAAAGACTATGCACAAGCCAAGAGCTGGTTTACTGAGCTAATTGCAAATTTTCCCAGTGCGCCAAAAGTGCCGGATGCCCAGTTAGATTTAGGTAAGGTCTATTTTTTGATGGGCGATAAGGCAAAAGCCAAATCGTTGTTGTCAGAGGTGGCTGCTGGTAGTACTGATGCAGCTCGATTGGCGCAAAAATTCCTCAGCGATAACTTTTAATTCGTTTTAAGGTCTATCTCATTCCGAAAAAGAAAGGGGCTTCCGAATAAAAGAAGCCCCATAGCACGTCCAATATTGGATTGAGTAACCTTTGGCTACCTCAGCATCCTGCTGAAAATCCAATTCCATCAGAGACAATCCGTTTCATATTCCGTATGTGTAGATCCCGTAGCATTCCCTTATGTGTGTGTTGGGGCGACGATTAATTCCTTATCATTCCATGCCCATTGCCGCTAACTCCTGTGGCAGCTTATTCCTTTGTCATCCATTGTCTTCTCCCTGACTCGGATATCCCTTTCCACAGTCCAAGCGCATAGTCCTTTATGCCCAAGTTCCTTCTCTATGTACCTCCGTTGATCAATCCTGATCAGGTATATTGCCGTTACCTCCTTGTTGTGATCATTATCGGCTTAATGATATGGATGGAGTAGTCGCAAAAGGCTTAATTGTTTGTAGGAAATTGACTACAGTAAGATGCAGTTTTCTGTGTTCCATCTAGGCTCTCCAGGTTGTGTGGGACAATAACGCATGGGTTCATAATTACAGTACACTGCATTTAAAACAGGTTATTTTTATCGAGGTTTTTGCGTTATGTTATGTTTTCTGAAAAAGCATCAACGTGCTTTCACGGTTGTTTGCTTGTTTACCCTGATGTTGGCTGGTGCACAGGTAATGGCCGCAGAGACAGTCCTGCAGCCACTTGCCTACGAATTAAAATATCGGGTTGTAATCGACCCCTCGAAAAAAGGGGCGTTGGTGACTATGAGCATCGACAAAGGCGAGTTGCTCAAACATTTACGCTTTAATAATGACCGGGGCATTTATTCCAGTATTCGTGCAAATGGCAAAATGATTCTCAGGGATAAAAAGGTTATTTGGGATTTGCCGACAGGAAGTGCGCAGTTATCCTTTTTCGTGATGCTCACCAATGAGCGCGATCCTGGAAAATATGATGCTCTGGTGACAAAAGACTGGGCAATTTTTCGTGGTGATGATTTGATTCCTCCTGTTTATATAGATACAGGCGAGGTGATGGGCTCATATGCGAATGCCACCATGGAAGTTATTTTGCCGGAGGGGTGGGACAGCATCGAAACTGGTTGGCCAAGAAAAAAAGATAATATTTTTAGAGTAGATAATCCGGATCGCCGCTTTGATCGTCCAACAGGGTGGATGATTGCAGGTAAGGTAGGTACTCGGCGCGCGACTGTGGCCAAAACCTCAATCGCCGTCAGTGCGCCTAAAGGCGAAAGCTTCAAACGTATGGATGCATTGACGTTTTTTAATTTCGTGTGGCCGGAAGTCCATTCTGCCTTTAAAAAAACGCCAAAAAAATTATTGGTAGTAGGTGCTGGCGATCCTATGTGGCGAGGGGGTTTGTCGGCATCCAATTCACTATTTCTGCACTCGGACCGCCCCTTGGTTAGTGAAAATGGTACTAGCCCGCTATTGCACGAATTAACTCATATGGTGACTCGCATTAGTGGTGCCTCTACCGCTAACACCAATGATGATTGGATTGCTGAAGGTCTCGCAGAGTTTTACTCTTTTGAGTTGTTATATCGCGCCGATGGCATGACCAAGTCGCGACGCAGTAAGATTATTAAAAATTTGGCCAAATGGGGCGCTGACGTAAAACACCTGCGCAAAAGTAAATCTACTGGGCCGGTAACTGCGCGCGCGGTTGTGCTACTGGATGAATTGGACAAAGAAATTCGTAAGCGCAGCAATAATAAATATAGTATTGATGATGTAACACGTGATTTGATGAATATCCGTAAAGTGTCTTTGGATGACATTCGAGAAAGTGTGGAAAAGTTGATTGGTCCTAAAGTGGATGCATTGAATTCACCCTTATTAAAATAATAAAGAATCTGGATTGCGGTAATTTGTGATGGCACTGATAGATCAACACAATAATTCAAGTGCGTTACCTTCCATTTGGTTTGCTACTGATGGTACTGATGAGCAATTAAAAGAGGGGCTGGATCTTCTGGTTGCCAATGCTGCGGTCAGTATTATGGTGATTGCTTGCGGAGACAATCAGCATTCTCCACTCCAGGTGAAATTATGTTTGGGTGCTTGCACCGCGCCAATTTTTGGTGGCATTTTTCCTGGATTTTTTTTTGAGGGGAAGCGCTATGAGCGCGGTATTTTGTTGATTGGCTTTCCTTTTTCGATACAGCTAGATGTCTACGATAACCTGTCACCAGAATATCTGAAAGTAGATCAGCCCTCCTGGCAGGATGGAGAGGCAGTTGACGTTGCCGCAGATCTTATGATTTTTGTTGATTCCATGGCGAACGCAACTGAGTCATTCATAAATGCGCTTTATGAGACGATTGGTGGTGGCAATCACGTAATTGGTGGCGGGGCAGGGACTTTGGATTTTGTGCAGCGTCCGTGTTTGTTTACTCGTGCGGGCTTACTAGAAAATGCTGCTTTGGTTGTTAAATTGTCAGTTCCCCTAGGCTCTGCAGTTGATCATGGTTGGGAGGTTCTGGATGGTCCCTACCTGGTTACTGAGGCCAATGGTGCTAAGGTCAATACAATCGATTATTTGCCAGCGTTTCAAGTTTATCGGGAGAGCATTGAGCGCATAACGGATTATCGATTTAATAAAAATAATTTTTTTCAGATAGCTAAAAATTTCCCATTAGGTATTGTCGGCATTAATGAGGAAATCATGGTGCGCGATCCTGTCCGGCTTATTAAAAATGAATTGCTATGTGTTGGTTGTGTGCCGGTCAATACGATGATTTATATTCTACATGGGCGGCGGAAATTTATTATAGAGGCTGCGTGCCTGGCAGGAGAACAATCCGGAGTGAAGCTAAAAGATGCAACTACGAACCCTATGGGATTGGCGATTGTATTTGATTGTATCAGTCGGGCTCTTTATTTGGGTGATGATTTTTCTGAAGAGTTACTGGCGTTAAACGCTGGTATAGGTGAAGGAAAAAAGACTGTTGGAATTTTGTCGATTGGTGAAATTGCCAATACAGATAGAGGTACCATTAATTTATTAAATAAATCTATAGTGGTAGGGCAAATTTAGCGATTACTTTTATGAAAAAAGCATTGCAGATAATATCGATACAACACGAACTTGCTATGTCCATAGGTAACGATCTTAAGCTTATGGAAATGTTGCGCATTTTTATGCGCGTTAGCATGTCTCGTCTGGATCTTAGTAGTGTGCATGTTTTTTTGTATTGTGATGAGACAGGGTCGCCTGCTTATGCCGATTTTTCAGGGAAGTCATTAGTGGTAGATCATTATCTGAGTATCCCGACCCAGTATTTGGGTTGCCCCTGGCAGGAGAGTCTGGCTTTACAATCGATGGTGGCCCAGCATCTGGAATCCAAAGGCTTTGTTTCTATTATTTCGTTGGCAGAAAAAAAGTACCATTGTTTTTCGCTACCTGCGCATGGGGTAATAGTATTTGAAGGTATTTATGAGTTGGATGCTGTTGTTCAAAAATCATTGGATCCCATTTTTAAAAAATTAGCCTTGAGTTGCTATGCGTGTATTGCGCACCAAACCTTATTGAAAGAGATGGCTGCACGTCGAGTTGCCGAAGAGACTATTGCCTATCAGGCCGCGCATGATGAGTTAACGGAATTGGCTAACCGCCGAAAATTAACTGAAAAACTGGAAGAGTCTCTAGCCCATTGTCGGCACCATAAGAAGTTCGGAGCTTTGTTGTTTATCGATTTAAATCAGTTTAAATCGATAAATGATGTGATGGGTCATGATGTTGGCGATAAAATTTTACAAGAAGTTGCCCAACGCTTACTCAGTATTACGCGCACCAAAGATACAGTGGCACGGTTTGGTGGCGATGAATTTGTTATTCTATTGCCGGATTTGGGGCGCAATCGTGATGAAGCTGAATTGATTGTGTGTGGCACTGCTGCGCGTATTCACGATGCAGTTGAATTACCCTTTGATCTGTCCGGCGTTGGTTATAACATTAGCTGTAGCATGGGTTACGAGATTTTCCCCAATCTTGATGAGTCTTATAGCGATATCGTTAAAAATGCTGATTTGGCGATGTACGAAGCTAAGGTGATGCGTCAACGGGTTGCCCTGGCTTACCATCCCGCTATGTCGGAAAAACACAATACGCGTTTGGCTTATGCATCGGATTTAAAGGCAGCGCTAAAAAATAATGAATTCGAACTTTTCTACCAGCCACAATTTAATTGTGCCCATGAAATTATTGGCGCTGAGGCCCTGTTGCGCTGGCACAATCCAAAATATCAATTTGAATCACCCGCTGTATACATCCCGATTGCAGAAGACAGTGATTTGATTTTGGAAATTGGCGATTGGGTCTTAAATGAAGCTTGTCGTCATTTGAAAGTTTTGCAAGTTCACGGATTACTTGATGGGTTTAAAAAATTATCGATAAATGTCAGTGGCAAGCAACTTACCCAACAGGATTTTTTCGCGCGTATCTGTCAAGCACTTGCCACAGCAGATGCTCCACCGAGCAATTTGGCCATTGAAATTACCGAAAACGTATTGGTAAGTGGCATTAACCAGGCGATGACCTTGATGTCAGACTTACACGCAATTGGCGTAGAGTGCTCGATTGATGATTTTGGTACAGGTTACTCGTCCCTGGCTTACTTGAAACGCTTTCCCGCCCGCATGATAAAAATTGATCGCTCATTTGTACGCGATATCCATAGCGATGCTGAGAGCCGTTCAATCGCCCGTATGATTATCGCTTTGGGCGATAATCTGGATATGGAAATTCTGGCTGAAGGTGTGGAAACTCAGGAAGAACTAGTCTGTTTGCAAGAGTTGGGCTGCCAACAATATCAGGGATACTATTTTTCGCGTCCGGTGCCCTTTGAAAATTTACTTGCGATGTTACATCAACCACAAGTCGAAGAAGTCGAATAAATACACACGGCGTTAAGGCGCATTTACTTCCCTGTTAAATGCTCCGTGCGATAATAATTCCCCCCCACAACAAATTGCGGTCACCTGCGCCTTCTTCAATTTCCGAACTGTGTCCGCGCAATACATAACTAATGCGATAACCTTGTTTGAATGCAAAGGTGTAGCCCGCCCAAGCCTCAACCAACACTGGATTTAATTGATGGTGTTCATAAGTTACGGCGCTGTCGCGAAATTGTCCTTGTAAAAATGCATTGTACGCACGTGCTTTAACGGCAACTCCCGCCCAAAAATAACGCTCACTAACGGATTTTGCGTTGCTGGAATAAGATGACTTTTCACCGTAGCTGGCCAGTTCAGGATTAAACGAAGACCATGGGCTATGAATTCTGCCGGTGCGCATACTCAGGCTCCAGCTTGCTTCAGTCAGATAGCCCACAGATGCTTGCACAGTACTTTTTACTTCGACATTTTCTGAAAAACTATCGAAATATTTTTGCCGGGCAATTACATAACGGCCAGTTAATTCTCCACCCTCACTAATTTGGTTATCCCAGCCCTGCGCTGTCTTACCGTTAGTACCTTGATGCGCGATATTTTGTAATTCACCAACCAGCCCCAAACCTAACACCCCAACAGTAAGAGTACTTTTCCAGGCTATGTTATCCACCAAATCCACCTGTTCACGCGAGCTGGATAGATAAACCAGGCTAGCATAGGGGCGATCATCTGCATTAGCTTCGCTTACCGTAATATCTTCAGGCGTAAAACCAAACGCACCAATTTCACGGCTAAAGGTTTCCTGGGTGCTTAACGACGAATGTTCAAAACCAATCAAACTATCTATTGCAACTAATGGCTCATTTAAGGCGAGGCTAGCCGCGCGGGCACTTGCACCTGTTTGGGTAAAATTGAGCCCATAGGTGTAATCCTGATCGCGGTGGCCCGGTACCAATACATCGTTATCAAATGCAAAAGCCCAACTGCTAGTGGGTTTGGCTGGTTGGTCTTGCAGGTGCAATAGCGGTTGTTTTTCATCGTCCACCAAGGCTGCGACTTGTAACCATTCAGGCTGTTGTTGCGCGAGATAGGCTTCTTGTCCTGCCCAGGTAACGCTGCTGACGCTAGCCAACAACGCTATAGCAATGGCTTGGGGTGCCAAAGACTTTGTCAGCCAGAGCCAGGTTTTTGAGTAGAAATTCCCGTTGGAATTTCTGTGTTTTTCTTGCTGGTGCATAGTGGTAACTCCTTCTTTCGTTGTTACCTGTGTTGTTGTAGGTACTGCATTTTGTGGCGCCTCTATAAACATTAAGTGACCAGTCGTCTTGTTTTTGATGCAAAAAATAGGCGAACAAGGCCGCCTAAAAAGAGATTGGTAAAATCTCTTCGCAATTAAAACTGACTGGTCATCTTATTTTTATGGAACAAAAAAGCCATGGAGGCGTTTTTGCGAGGAGCGGTAAGGGTTAAGCCTGGGGCTTGGCAAAGAGTTCGGGTAGTACGGTTAAAAATGCATTGAGTGGTTCACGGCATTTGGATGCTTTCATGCGCATCAGTGTCCCTTCCCAGGCGTTGAATAAAAACTCTGCCAAAATCGGGGAGGGGAGCTGGCTTTTCAGGCCATCTTTAAGCCGTGCTTCTTCCAATACATCTTCAATTGACTGGGTGCTGTTGCGCAGCATCTGGCGAACTTTGATGCGTATTGCCTCGCTGGATTCAGACATCTCCTGGCACATATTGCCAAGAAAGCAGCCGCCGTTGAGGTTTTCTTCGCAGCCGCCGATATTGTCTACAAAAAAGCGGGTCAGACGCTCCTGTGGACAAATACTGCGGTCGCTGAGCAAATGGCGATTCTGGATCATGCGCTCTTCGGTCACTTTCTCCAGCGCTTCAATTGCAAAATCTTCTTTGCTTTTGAAGTAGGTATAGAAAGAACCTTTGGGCACATTGGCCGCATTGACTATGTCCTGGATACTGGTGCCATTGTAGCCACGGGTGGCCATAACTTTCAGGCCGGCATCCAGAAGATGATCTTTTTTCAGTTCGCGTTTGCTCATGGTATAAATATATGACCGGTCGTCTGCTTTTGCAAGCATGAGTTTAGTTTATGTAGTTATAGGGAGTGCGATTTTCGTTATAGCTGGATATAGATAGATCAAGCTTGCACCATTTATGCAGGTCATCTCGACCGTTATTGTTGTTTTTGGATTGATTAGTGTGATTCTTTCAAATGTTTGATCAAGCGTGCTTTCAGTGACGATGGCAGGTTTTTAATCGTCAGCACATCATTTGCTGCATCATACTCGATTTCCCGTCCGAGGCACTCAGAGGCGAAACTCATACTCAATGAATCATTGCGGCCACTGATACGCACGTAGCTGCGGATTTGCCCGGCGTGGGGAATAAATTCGGGCTTGAGATCCGGTTTGCTGTTTTCCACATAGCGTACAAACCGCTCCGGCTCATAACTCTTAACCTCTTCGGCGAGGTTGCTGGAGAGCGCGGCAATCGTAACTGGTTTGCCGGCTTTGTTTTGCTCCAGGCAGTAATCAACCACTTTAGTGCGTGTAATCTTGGCGGTGTTCTCATCGAGTGTTTGGCTGAAGTTATCGACGATCTGCAAAAACTCCGCGGTTTCCTGTTTGATGTCCTGCTTGTCGGTAAAAGCGATGAACTGGGTAAAGGCGTCAGCGATATCTTTATCGCTGCGTGAACGCATCAGCGTCAAATAGGTATTTGAGTCGCCCGAGGTCCAATCATTCAGTTGGATTTTAGCGGCGAGATTAAATCCGCTGGTGTCGAGAAAGAGTGAACCATCTACCGCTAACTCACTATCCAGATAGAGCCCGCTTTGGTGTTCCACCAAATACACACTCAGCGTATCGCCGATTTCCAGCTTCTCTTCTACGAAAAATACATAGGCATCCAGCAGCGATTCGGCCTTCTCCAATGCTTGCTGGAATTGCTGCATCGCTTTATGGGTGAAGCTGATAAAGCTCAAGCGCTCTTCGCGAGAATCGCGCAGCCAGGCGGGTAAGGGGAACTCGCCCAGCTCATCCGAGAAGCGCCCGTAACTTTTGCCGCCTTTGCGTATAAATTGGGTTTTCAATTCATAGGCCAGCTCTTCCAATTTGCCGTCACTGGCAAAGGCCTCATCGCGCAACTGCAATTCAAAGGCGCTCCCGGGCGAGTGACGGTAAATACGATGTGCAATGATGGACGTTAATGCCATGAATCGGGTCGCTTTATGGTGGGTGATTAAAATTGGGTGAAGCGCAAAAGGCGGCTATTATAGGCGCCAGATTCCATTTGCAAACACCTTATCGGAAAACCCTGCATGAATATTCAACGTTTGAATCCGGTACCGCGCTGGTCGGATGCTACTGTGTATCGCGGCATCGCCCATTTTGTCGAAGTCCCCAACAATACTGATTGCGCGATGGATGAGCAGATTGCACAAATCCTGACGCAAGCGGAAGTGACTTTGGCTGCGATCGGCAGCGATAAATCCCGCTTGCTCTCTGCCACTATCTACATCACCCATAAAGAAAATGTGCCTGCACTGAATCGAGCCTGGGAGGCGTGGTTGCCGGCCGGTTGTGCGCCGTCACGTGCCTGCGTAAAAGTGGAATTGCTCGATCCGGCAATGTTGGTAGAGATTGCATTTGTTGCGGCGGTTGATTAGCAATTCTTACCGTTCGTATTGGGTAATCCTGACTATACTCCTCCTATTGTTTTGTCTTCGCAGGAGTAATCTATGGCAACCCCAATCGACCAGTATTTAAATGTGCTCGCTAAAAAAGACGGATCGGATTTATATCTGAGTACCGGTGCGCCACCCTGCGCAAAATTTCAGGGTGTATTAAAACCATTGGCAACTGAACCCTTTAAACCGGGGGAGATTGAGGCAATCGCCAATGCGATTATGGATGACGAGCAGCGCGGTATTTTTGCGCATGAATTGGAAATGAATCTCGCGATTTCCATTCACGGTGTTGGCCGCTTCCGCATCAATATTTTTAAGCAGCGCAATGAAGTGGCAATAGTCGCGCGCAATATCAAAACCGATATTCCTCAATTTGATGCCCTGGGTCTGCCGGAAGTTTTAAAAGATGTGATCATGACCAAGCGTGGCCTGGTGTTATTCGTCGGGGGCACCGGCTCGGGTAAATCTACATCGCTCGCTGCCTTGATCGATCATCGCAACTCATCGAGCGGCGGCCATATTATTACTATTGAAGACCCCGTTGAATTTGTACACAAACACAAGCGCAGCGTGATTAACCAGCGCGAAGTGGGCGTGGATACGCGCAGTTACAAAGCCGCGTTAAAAAATACCTTGCGCCAGGCGCCGGATGTGATTTTAATCGGTGAAATCCGCGACCGCGAAACCATGGAACATGCGCTTGAATTTGCGGAAACCGGTCACTTGGCAATTTCAACGCTGCACGCCAATAATTCCAATCAGGCACTGGAGCGGATTATCAATCTATTTCCGGAAGAGCGCCGCCCGCAATTGTTAATGGGCTTGTCACAAAATTTACGCGCATTTGTATCGCAGAGATTATTGCCTACTGTTGATGGAAAACGTTGCGGTGCAGTAGAAGTATTACTCGGCACTAAAACCATTCAGGAATTAATTTTAAAAAGCCGTCTTACCGAAATTAAAGAGATTATGGAGAAATCTGAAAATCTCGGCATGCAAACATTCGATGGTGCGATTTTCAAATTGTATATGGCAGGTAAGGTGAGTTTCGATGATGCTATAGCTAATGCAGATTCGCCCAATAATTTACGCCTGCGTATAAAGCTGGCAACCGATGGTGTGGCTGTCCCTAAAGCAGAAGCTGTTGCCGCAGCTGCACCGCAAGCGCAGCCAAAAACTCCTCCGACCAGTTTTGGCGAGTTGAGTTTGCAAAAAATAGATGACGATGATGAAAATGTGTAGCCGTAACAACCGCTATGCAAAAAACTATGGCAGTGAAAATGACGGTTAGCGTATGACGGTAAAGAATGTTGAGCAATTATTAAAACCTCATTCAATTGCGGTCATAGGTGCTTCTAACCAGCCCAATCGCCCGGGCAATGCGGTGATGCGCAATTTGTTGCAAGGGCAGTTTGATGGGCCGATCATGCCGGTTACACCGCACTATAAATCAGTGAATGGAGTCCTGGCTTATCGCTCAATTGAGGAATTGCCGATTGTTCCCGATCTCGCGATTATTTGTACGCGCGCAACCCGTGTGCCAGCAATTATTTTGCAGTTGGGCAGAAAGGGCACGCGCAATGCGATTGTCATTGCCGCGGGGTTAGACAATTTATTTACCGCGCAAGGCACTAACCTGCAAGAGCAAATGCTCGCTATTGCCAAAGAGTGGGGCGTGAGGATTCTCGGGCCGGATTCGCTTGGAATTATTATTCCGGAATTAGGTTTGAATGCGAGCTATGCACATATCAATGCATTGCCGGGAAAAATTGCCGTTGTTTCACAATCCTCCGCCGTGTGCGTGACTTTGTTGGATTGGGCGCGCCGTCGCCGTATTGGTTTTTCGCAGTTTATTTCGCTCGGCGAAGGTATGGATATCGATTTTGATGAGATCCTCGATTACCTCGGGCGCGATGCAAAAACCTCGGCGATATTATTGTATATCGATGCAATCCACGATGGCCGCGCATTTATGTCTGCTGCCCGCGCTGCGTCCTTCAATAAACCCATCCTGGTCATTAAGGCGGGAATTTATTCTGAAAGCAGTGCGCTCACCTCGCGCTTACCTGCAGAAAAAATTGGCAACGACGCCGTTTATGATGCGGCTTTCCGTCGCGCGGGTATGCTGCGTGTGGGCGACTTGCGTGAATTGCTCGCGGCGGTAGAAACGCTTGCCAATGGCAAACCCATTTATAGCGAGCAGCTGGTGATTATTGCCAATGGCAATGGCCCCAGCGCTATGGCAGTGGATGCATTATTGCAGCGCGGTGGACGGCTCGCATCTCTGGATGAAAAAGTTGTACAGCAATTAAAACCGCTAATTCATTCCGGTGGCCGCGCGACTAATCCCATTAATGTGTTGGGTGATGCATCGCCTGAAACCTATCAGCAAGTCTTGCAAGTATTATTGCAGAGCAACAGTGTCGATAATATTTTGATTATGCAAGCACCTTCTGCCTTAACGCCGGGCGAAGTCTATGCTGATGCGGTGATCAATACCTATAAAAATTATGCTGGGCGAAAACCGAATATATTTGCTAATTGGATGGGTGAAGATGCCGCGCAAAATGCGCGTCTGCGTTTTGCCGATGCGAGTATCGCTTCCTTTCGTACCCCTGAAGGCGCTGTCGGCGCATTTATGCATATGGTTCAATATCGCCGTAACCAAAAATTATTATCCGAAACACCTGATTCGATTAGCGATAAAGTTCCCTATCAACCGCAACAGGCGCAGGCGATTATTGCACGGGCTCTTGTTGAAGAACGCAACCAATTAACATCTGCAGAATCAATTGCATTGCTCAATGATTATGGAATTAACACTTTTACTGAAATAGAAAGTGCACCTGCGACTGCAACCCATTCACAGCGCAAAGGAGCACATCCATTGCGTATCCAGGTGCAAATTGACCCGGTGTTTGGCCCGGTCATTTTATTGGGGGAGGCGGCGAGTCACTGGAGTGTGCGGCGCAATGCAGTCGTTGCATTGCCGCCATTAAATATGGCGCTGGCGCGCTATATGGTGATACAGGCGCTCGCCGAAGGAAAAATTCGCGAGCGCGAATTGTATGTGCCGCTCGATATGCCGGCGCTCTGCTTATTACTGACCCAAATCAGCCAGATAGTGATTGATCATCCATCGCTGCGTAATTTATTGATCAACCCTGTATTGGTCGCGGGCGATGAAATCCGCGTATTGGACGTGAATGTGGAAATCAGCGCAGGCAAAAATGCTTATCCACTGGCAATCCGGCCTTATCCAAAAGAATTGGAAGAGCCATTTACTTTGCGCAACCAGCGCCAGGTATTATTGCGTCCGATTCGCCCCGAAGATGAGTTAAATTTACAAGCCTTTGATAATTCGCAGAGTAAAGAAGATAGGTACAAGCGATATTTTGCCGAGCTGCCGCAATTTTCCCACGAACAATTGGCGCGCTTAACGCAAATTGATTACGCACGTGAAATGGCGTTTATTGCAGTAGCGCATAATAACCAAAGGCAAGAAGAAATTTTGGGCGTCGTGCGGGTACAAATAGATCCTGATAATACCCAGGCCGAATTCGCGATGGCGGTACGCAGTGAATTAAAAGGGATTGGTTTAGGCGCGCGGTTATTGCAGAAAATGATCGACTACTGTCGCCTGCAGGGAACGAGAACATTAATGGGCTGTACCATGTTAGAAAACTCTGGGATGGCGAATCTTGCACGAAAATTGGGTTTTACAGTGAAATTCAATCGCGATGATGGCTTGATTGATATGAAATTGGATTTGCTTCCATGAAGTACTATTGTCGCCAACCCAAGACATGCAGAGTGATTATGCTAGTAAAAACGAAACTATGGATTTACGTTGCATCGATAACATTACTGTTGACGAGTTTGGGCGCTATGGCAAATACGCTGACGGTCGGTGTGATAGGTCGCTCCAATACGGAGGGTTTGGATATAACCGTCTATTACGAAGACGTAATTCGCCTGGCATTGGAGAAAACGCGCGCGAGCCACGGCGATTTTGTGATTCGTCAGCACTCATTTGAATCCAGTGTTAATCGCATAAAAGCGATG
>NZ_JBRFPI010000080.1:0-14213 GCF_053579595.1 Cellvibrio sp. | reverse complement strand
GACCTCTGGCCGTAGCAAAAACTTCTGCCAACCCTGCAGTTTGGTTTTGCCGATAGTGTCGGCGGGGTGCGCTTTACCGGCGACAATTAACTGTACCGGGTATTTGGGATTACACAGGATGCGCGCGAGGCGATCCGGATCATGTAGCAGCAAATCGGGGCGTTTATACTCGGCAAAGCGGCGTGCAAAACCGAGCGTGAGAATGCTTGGGTCGAGCGGCATTTGCTCGGGAATCGCACAGCTCAAGGTGGTGACTTCATGGCGCCATTGACGCACAAAACGCTGGCGAGCGTAATCCACCAAACGCGCGCGACCGGCGGCGGCCATCTGCCAGAGCTGCTGGTCACTCGCCCGGCTGAGCAGATCCGGCGTCAGATTTTGCAGGTCACTGCGCCAACGGTCTTTGCCGTAGATCTGCGTCCAGATGGCATCGGCCTCGGGCGAATCCCAGGTGGACACATGCACGCCGTTGGTGACATGGCTGACTGGCACCTCGCGCTCCGGCCAGCGCGGGAAAAGCGGTTGGAAGATACGCTGGCTCACGCGTCCGTGCAGCTCGCTCACACCGTTGCTGTGCGCGCAGGTGCGCATGGCGAGAAAGGCCATGTTGAAGGGCTCGTTGGAATCTTTGGGATCGGCGCGCCCGAGCACCAAAATATCATCCAGGGTGACACCCATTGCCAGTGCCGATTCTCCCGCGTAGCGGCGCAATAGCTCGGCGGGGTAGCGGTCAAATCCGGCGGCGACCGGTGTGTGAGTGGTAAAGAGATTCCCTGCGCGCGTGGCCCAGAGCGATTCCCAAAAACTTGTGTTGTGCTTAACGCCGAAACTGCGGATGCGCTCCAGTGTGGCAAAAGCCGCATGACCTTCATTCAGGTGGCAGATGTCGATATCCAGGCCAAGGGTCTCAATTAGTCGCCAGCCGCCTATACCCAGCGCGATTTCCTGCACCAGCCGCAACTCGGTACCGCCACCGTAGAGTTTGCTGGTAATGCCGCGGTCGTGCGGTTGATTGCAGGGATGGTTGCTGTCGAGCAGATAGAGTTTTACTTTGCCGACCTGTGCCACCCAAATGCGAAAGCGCACCCGGCGACATAAGAATCCGGTTTCGATATCCAGCCAGCGGCCATCATTGTCGCGCAAGGGGCGGATAGGCAAACTGCCAGGGTCGTTATAGAGATACGTTTCTTCCTGCCAGCCATCGCGGTTCATGCTTTGGCGAAAATAACCCTCTTGATACAAGAGTCCAATCCCCACCAGCGGCAGCCCCAAATCGCTCGCGGTTTTGAGATAGTCGCCAGCGAGAATACCCAGCCCGCCAGCATAGAGCGGCAGGGCATCGCAAATGCCAAACTCCATACTGAAGTAGGCGATACCGCGCACCCCGTTGTTGGGTTTATCGGGTTGGTTGAGATAGGTGCGCGAGTACCAACCCGGGTCGAGCAGATAATATCGCCGTGCATCGACAACTTGCTGTAGTTGCGTAAGAAATACGGGGTCACCGGCGAGCTGTTCGAGTGTGGCACCGCTGGTGAGTTGCAGCACACTTACCGGGTTGCGGGTCTGCTCCCAGACCTCGGTATTCAGGCTGCGCCATAGTTGGTCGCTGGCGTGGTTCCAGTTCCAATGCAAGTCAGCAGCAAGCTCCTCCAGTATCAGCAGCGGCTCGGGCAGCAGGCGTTCAAAACCGGGCATGGGCTGATACTCCCTTGGTGATTTTGTTGTAACGTCGGGCGATAACTTTTTCCAGCTCGACCACCAGCAAGATCGGGCTGGTGGCAAGTGCAATGATCAGCCAGTCCGTAAGGCTGAGCGCGGCGACGGCAAAAATGGTGTGGCTCAGAGGAAGATAGGTGAACAGCAGTTGGAAGATAACTACCACAATAATCGCCAGGAGGCTGGGGCTTATGCCTTGCCAATACCGAGTGTGCCAGATCGAATCGTAAAACGTGCGCGCGGTCAGCAGATAAAAACATTCAAACAGCACCAGCGCATTCACCGCCATAGCGCGCGCCTGTTCAATACTCGCTCCTTGTTCCAGCTTCCAGCGAAACAGCGCAAATACGGTGGCGGCGCCCAGCCCGCCGACCAGCAAAATCCGGTATAGCAGCGCAGTGGTAAGTAAGCCCTGGCGGCGGTTACGCGGCGGGCGCGCCATGATGTTAGCCTCGCTGCGTTCAAAGACCAGCGCCAACGCGAGGGTGACAGCGGTGATGGTATTGACCCAGAGAATTTGCGCCGGGGTGATGGGCAGCATCCAGCCAAACACTATAGCGAGGATAATAATGCTCGCCTCGGCCAGGTCGGTCGGCAGGATAAACGCGATGGATTTGACGATATTGTCGTAGATAGTGCGCCCTTCAGCGACGGCCTGCTCAATAGTGGCGAAGTTGTCATCGGTTAGCACAAATGCACTTGCCTCGCGCGCGGCGTCTGTCCCTTTCATGCCCATGGCGATGCCGATATCAGCAGTGCGCAGGGCAGGGGCATCGTTAACCCCGTCACCGGTCATGGCGACTGTGTGGTGGCGTGTTTGTAAGGCTTCAACTAACTGCAATTTGTTGGCGGGGCTGGTGCGCGCAAAAATATCCACGGTTTCGGCGATCTGGCTGAAATCGACGGGGCCCAGTAAGTCCAGTTCGGCGCCGGTCATCACCCGTTTGGCGTTGAGCCCGAGCTCCTTACCGATGGCCGCTGCAGTGATCGGATTGTCGCCGGTAATCATCATCACCCGGATGCCCGCGCTGTGGCAGACATCAATCGCGGCAATTGCCTCGGGGCGGGGCGGGTCGCTCAAACCGGCGAGCGCCACCATCACCAGGCCTTCATCCATATCCTGATGTGTTAGCGATTGATGGTCGTCGGGAAGATGTTTGTAGGCCAGCGCCATTACCCGCATGCCTTGCGCTGCCAGATTATTGAGTTGTTGCAGCCAGTAAGTTTTATCTAGCGGCTCATTTCCGGTGATACCTAACTGCCATTGGCAAAGTTCCAGCAGCCGGTCGGGCGCCCCTTTTACGGCCATGGTTTGGACACCATTTTCAGTGCTGTGTGATACCGCCATGTACCGCTTTTCCGATTCAAACGGAAGTGCATCCAGCCTCGGCCCCAGTTGTGCCCGCTCAGCGGACATTCCAAATTTGAGCGCCAACACGTAGAGCGCGCCTTCGGTTGGGTCGCCATGCAGCTGCCAACGATTGTTGTCATGTGTGAGGTTGGCGTCGTTGCATAACAGTGCGATGCGGCAGGCGCTGGCCAACTGCTGATCATCAGTGTGAATTGAGCTGGCGTGGTGTTCACCCTTGCGGCGGAAATCCCCGCGCGGTTCATAGCCTTCGCCACTGATCAGATAATGGTTATTGGCGGTAATCAACTGGCGCGCAGTCATGGCATTGGCGGTAAGGGTGCCGGTTTTATCGGTGCAGATCACATCCACCGAACCCAGCACTTCCACTGCGGGCAGGCGGCGCACCAGCGCATGTTCCGTTGCCATGCGCCCCACACCCAATGCCAAGGCAATAGTCACTATTGCGGGTAGTCCTTCAGGAATAGCGGCGACGGCGATACCAATCGCCGCCTGGAACATCTGCGCGAGCGTGTAGTCGCGCATCAAAATACCAAAGGCCATAGTTGCTGCCGTTACCACCAAAATCACGAATGTCAGCTGCTGTGCGAGTTTGCCTAGCTGGCGCTGCAAGGGTGTTTCAGTGACTTCGACTTTCTGCACGAGTTTATTGATGGCGCCGATTTGCGTACGGCTGCCAGTGTTAACCACCAACCCGCGCGCAGTGCCTTGCGTCACTAGCGTGCCCATGTAGGCCATGTTGTGGCGCACTGCCAATAGGGTGTCGGCTGGGAGCGTTGTTGTTGTTTTGGAGGTGGATTGGGATTCACCGGTCAGCAGGGCTTCATCGCAGCGCAGCTCCCTGACTTCAATCAAGCGTAAATCAGCAGGTACGCGATCACCCGCCTGCAACATCACCAGGTCGCCCGGCACCAGATGGCTGCTGTCAATAGTGATGCCGGCGCTCATCACGCCCGCATTGCTGCGCACCACCATACATAGGCTTTTGCTCAGCGACATAATTGCGCGCAGCGCCGCTTCGGCTTTGCCTTCTTGCACATAACCTATGACGGCGTTGATCAGCATGACGGCGAATATCACTCCCGCATCGATCCAATGCTGTAGCAGCAGGCTAATCGCCGAGCTAACTAACAACACGTAAATAAACAGGTTGTGGAATTGCCGCAACCAGCGGCGCCAGGCGGGAGTTGGCGGCGTAACCGGCAATTGGTTGTCGCCCCAGCGCATACGCCTTGCAATGGCCTCAGCCTCGGTGAGGCCAACGGCGCTGCAATTAAGCGCGCTAAATAATTGTTCTGGTGTTTGGGCGTGGGCGTCATCTACTAATGGGGGATCTTTTAGTGAGGGCGAATCTTCGGCGGTTGAATCAGTCTTGCTATCCATCGAACTATTCCTTTGTGCCATTGACCAGTCAATTAATTCACGATGCACATCTGTGATAATTCTTCACGCTCAAAGTGCGTGATATTTGCGAGCGTAATAGCGGCGATGGCAGTTAATGCCTCGCGCGTAAAAAATGCCTGGTGGCCGGTGATCACCACATTGGGGAAGGTCAGCAAGCGTGCAAATACATCGTCTTGCAGCAGGAGGTTGGAATTGTCTTCAAAAAATAAATCACCTTCCTCTTCGTAGACATCCAAACCCAGGTAGCCAATTTTTTTACTTTTTAACCCGTCAATCACCGCGCGCGTATCAATTAATCCACCGCGCCCGGTATTAATTAGCATGGCGCCATTTTTCATCTGGGCGATGCTCTCGGCGTTAATCAAATGATGGGTGCTGCTGTTGAGCGGACAGTGCAGGGAAATAATATCGGCCGTAGGCCATATATCGCTGAGTGCTGCGTAATTCACTCCATTAGCGGCGAGGATCGGTGCGGGTTGCGGGTCATAGGCTATTACTCTGCAACCTAGACCCTGCACAATTTTTGCAAATACCTGGCCGATTTTCCCCGTACCAATCACGGCGACGGTTTTATTTACCATATCAAAACCGAGCAACCCATTTAATGAATAATCATTTTCACGCACGCGGTGATAGGCACGATGCAAATTCCTGTTGAGCATAAGGATCAAGCCCAACGCATGTTCCGCAACGGCATGGGGAGAATATTCGGCGACGCGCGCAACAACTATGCCGAGGTCTTTTGCGGCCACCAAATCTACCTGATTAAAACCGGCGCAGCGCAGGGCAATTAATTTAACTCCCAGATTGGCCAATTGTTGCAAGGCGGTTGCATCCAGGTGGTCGTTCACAAAACAACACACGGCAGTGCAGCCTTGCGCAAGCAATGCGGATTGTGGATTGAGCTGGGTTTCATGAAACACTAATTCATGGGGTTGGGTGAGTGCGCTGTTGGCGTTCGTTAAAAATTCGCGATCGTAGGGTTTGGTACTGAATATGGCGACTTTCATGGTGGGTTTCCTTTCAGTAGCGATTCACGATCACATCATAGCCCCAGTTATGGCGCCTTGTCTGCAAAGGTTGGCGGATGGCGCGAGAAGGCCAATTTTAAGGTAAGTGCGGCCGCGCACAGAGTTTGGAATACATTTGCAGCGATGATTAAACTGAACCCTTCTTTGGATTTTTTATGCATCTGGCTCATCTCCGTAAACGCCCCCTCATCCCGGTATTGGTTGGAGTCTTTGCCGCAGGTGTCATGCTGATTTTAGTGAGCCTGCTGTGCATCATATTTTTTTCCGAATCTTTGTTGCGTACGTTGATCGAAGTCAAAGGAAGCCAATTCTTGGAACGTGAAGTATCAGTAGATGGCAAAATCAAGGACGAATGGCATTGGGCATACACCCACATTTATGTTGAAAAGCTGCGTTTACGAAATGCCACCGATTTTAGCGCGCCGGATATGGCACGGATCGAACGTGTTAATCTCCGGTTTAAACCGCTCAATTTGTTGCGCGGTTATATTGATGTCAGCGCAGTAAATATCATTGCACCTGAAGTTTTTTTGGAGCGAAAATCAGTTGATGTCACCAATTGGAATTTTCCTGCGTTCGCTAAAACGCATGCCGATGAAATGGTTCCGGATAGTCGCTATGACTTCCCGGTTATTGATCAACTGAAAATCAGTCGCGGTCACATCGTTTTTAAAGATGACTTTAAGGGCTTGGATCTTGATTTGAAATTGGATTCTGTTACGGCAAATGACAAAACCACCTTTTCCACTGGTCCGGGTTTTGAAAAAAGTTATGCCGTGAGTGGAACGGGAAAATTACAGGGGCAAGATTTCAATATTATTGCGTTTGGTGGATCGTTAGGCGAGTTACGTGATTCTTCAGTGCCTTTTCCTTTGCGCATACAACTTGAAATGGGTGATACCAAGGTATCAATTGACGGGCGATTCCATGACCCGATAAAAATGGAGAGTGTAGATGCGATATTAAAAATAGAAGGGGCCAATCTCGCCGATATTTTTTACCTCACTGCCATCCCTTTGCCGCCCACACCGAATTACACCTTGGAAGGTCAGCTCACCAAATCCGGCACTGTGTGGGCTTATCGCGATTTTAAAGGGCAGGTGGGAAGCAGTGATTTGGCGGGTACTCTGGCATACGCTATTGGTGGCGAGCGTGGTTTTTTAACTGCAGATTTAACGTCCAGTGTGCTGGATGCTGCAGATCTCGGTGGATTTATTGGCCTCTCGCCCAATAGTGATTCGCGCAAGTCCACAAAATTAATTCCTGACGTTCCGTTGAGCCGTGAGCGTTTACTGGCTACCGATCTGAACATACATTTAAAAGCTGGAAAAGTGGAGGCACCGAATTTACCCTTTAAAGGAATAGATGTGCACTTCGATTTGCGCGCCGGGGTTTTAAAACTAGATCCGCTCAATCTTGTGCTTGCCGACGGCAGGGTGGAGGGCACAATTGAAATTGACGCTAACCCTGCATTGCCACCCATGAAAATGAATTTAAAATTGCGTCAGCTAAATCTCACACAATTTTTTAAAGGCACACGTTTTGAATCCAACACTAACGGCTTGTTCGGCGGGAAGTTGTCTCTCGCTGGTGAGGGTAAATCGCTCGCCGATGTGCTCGCAACCAGCAACGGTGATTTAGCGTTAATCATGTCTGGCGGAGAAATCAGTTTACTGTTGATCGAAGCGGCTGATCTCGACATTGGGCAGGCGCTGCCACTGTTTCTGGGAAAAGATAAATCCACGCGTATTAATTGTGGCGTAATGAATTTTAACGTTAAAGATGGATTGCTCAGTTCTAATGTGGTGGCTCTGGATACGAAGGATTCACTGTTGGTTGGCAATGTGGATATCGATTTAAAAGATGAAATGATTGATGCACGTTTGGATGCAAAACCTAAAGATAACAGTCTGCTTTCGTTACGCATTCCGATTACAATCACCGGAGATCTTAGATCCCCATCAATTGGAATCGACAAGGAAAAAACAGCCAATCGAGGTGTCACCGCCATTGTGTTGGGTGCGCTACTAACCCCTTTCGCAGCACTGCTTGCGTTTGTGGAAGATGGTGATGCGCCTGATGCAAACTGTCGTGCATTGATAAGGGATGCTCGTAAATAATGGCCACCCCAATCTACGAAATCCACAATGGTTAGTTTTGTATTGCAATGGCTTTATTCATTTCTGCTGCTATTTCGGCCAATAATTCACTATAAATAGCAGCTATTTGCGCAGGGCTATCTCCGCTGGGTTTGTTGCGCACAAAATGTTGCTGTGTCAGTACGGCTTTGGTTTCGTTATTGATTAATTTCCAGCTGGCGTTAATAAGTGCTTCACCATTGATTATTTGTAAATCGTAAATGCTGAGGCGCAAGCTGAATTTAGGCGCGGAATCACTACGCCAGGGAAATGCTTCGATGATGGTGTCTGGTTGGTGATTCATTAAATTTACCGTCAACACCCGCATAATTCCCTTTTGTAACGGTTCGCCCCAGTAGGCGTTGTCAGTGGTCAGTAAATGATTGGCATTGCGATTAATCGTTATTTGGGAATTCCGTAAATAATCGGCAACGTCGATTGGTCCCAATCCCAGTGTTCGGGTTATTTCTATGCCGTGATTCGCTGTGGGGGTTGCGCTGAGCAAATAATATTGTTTTCGTGGCGACTGCTGGCAGCCAGTTATTAAACTGCCGACTAAACATAAAATAATAAAAACGCGCATAGTCTTATTCATCCTTATCCGTTAACTTTTTACCGCGTAAAAATGCTTCAGGTTGTTGATCGATGGTTTCACTAAGTGTGCGGAAAGCCTGTGCAGAACGGCTTACCTCGTCGAGTGTTTCGTTGAGTTGGTTTATCAGTGGTGCATCTTCAGAGAAACTTTGGTGTACGCTATTAGTGGCTTTATCCAATTCCACCAAACTTTTTTGTAGTTGCACCATGCTCGCTCGCAGTTCATGGGCAACTATCGGTGTTTGTTGGTTAAGGGATGCCAATAATTGATCCAGTTGGCTGCTGGTGTGGCTAAGATTCTTGCTGAGCAGACTCACGTCCTGCCGCATTGTGTTGGACGTGAGCGTGAAGCTGTCGGCTGCTGATTTGACGCTACCCAGTGTTTGTTCAATCATGCCGCTTGCTACAATTTTGTTAAGGTGCAAGGTCAGTTTGTCCAAATTATTAACCAAACCTTTCAAGTTAATCTCTTGAAGGTTTTTGGTGAGTTCTTCAAAACCCGTCGCAACAGTAGGTAACTCCAGGTGATTTTTTTTGAAGCCATAAAGTGTAGCGGGTGTGTCCGGGAAAAAATCCAATTCTACGTAGAGTAGCCCCGTTAAAAAACTTTGGAAGTTCAGTTGTGCACGCAGCCCATTTTTTATGGCTTCTTCAAAGAATTCAATCGACACTTCAGTTCCCTTGCGGCTGATACGCTTTAACGCTAGATCACCGGTCACAGCGGTCACAATGTTTTTTGCGGAATTATTTTTGTTGCCATTATCTTGCGCATTGCTGTCAAAATTAATTTGAATGTCGGTTATTTCGCCCAGGATCACGCCTTTTAGTTTAATTGGTGCACCTACTTGCAGGCCTTGCACCGAGCCTTCGAAGTACATGACTACGCGTTCCTTTTGCGAAAACAAGTCTCCGCCGGAAAAGAACAGGAGTGCTAGAAAAACCAGCAATATTGCACCGACGATAAAAGCACCTATGCTGAGTGATTTATTCTTCTTCATTGACTCTCCGCTGCCGCTGTTCCTGCACGGCTTAAAAATTGGCGCACTTTTTCGTGCTGACTGTGATGGAGTAATTCTTTCGGGTCACCTGAGTCCAGCATGGTTTTGGCCTGTGCATCCAGAATCACGCAGTGGGTTCCAATGGATAAAATACTGGGTAGCTCGTGAGAAACGATAATCACTGTTGACCCCAATGCTTTACATATCTGTACGATTAACTGGTCAAGGCGCAATGAGCTGATAGGGTCTAATCCTGCTGATGGTTCGTCAAAAAATAATAATTGCGGGTCGAGTGCAATTGCGCGTGCAAGCCCTGCGCGTTTGTGCATGCCGCCGCTAATTTCGGACGGGTAAAAAGTTTCGTAACCTGCCAGTCCTACCAAAGACAATTTGTATGAGACAGTTTCGGCGATCTGTTTTTCCGATAAATCGGTATATAGCTGCAGAGGCAGGGCGACATTTTCGGCAAGCGTCATACTGGAAAATAAAGCGCCGGATTGATAAGTAATGCCCCAGCTCTGTAGCAATTTTAATTGTGTGTCTTCATTCGCGTGATAGTAATTAACACCTTCATACAGTACCTGGCCTTTACTAGGCGCAATTAAACCAATCATGTGTTTGAGTAATGTGGTTTTGCCACAACCACTGCCGCCGATAATAAAAAATATGTCGTTTTTGCCAATATCAAAATTTAAGTTTTGCTGCACCACCCGGCTGCCATAGCCAATGCTGAGATCGCGTACGCTGATAAATGGAGTGGTATTCATCGTTAAATACCCAGCTTGTCATAAAGAATATTAAACGCAGCATCAGCGACGACCAGATAAACAATGGCGCGCACCACGGCATTAGTTGCTGCCATACCCACCGCATCGGAATTGCGACCGCATTCAATGCCGGCCTGACAACCAGCTATAGCGATTAATACTCCAAAAAATACACTTTTTATCAGGCCTGCCAGGATATCCATCAAGTCAACCGCTCCCTGGGTTTGCAAAATGTATTGGCTAAAATTGACATCCATACTGGTGGCAACCAAGGCACCGCCCAACATGCCGACCACATCAGCATAAATACACAGCAAGGGCATAATAAAAACCAATGCTAGCAAACGCGGCAGCACTAAAAATTCCATGGCGGAAATTCCCATAGTTTTCAGCGCATCAATCTCTTCATTCACTTGCATAGTTCCCAGCTGCGCGGCGTAAGCGGCGCCGGTGCGTCCAGCCATTATCACGGCGGTCATCAGCGCGCCCATTTCCCGCACCATTCCAATGGCAACCAAATCGGCCACATATACTTGTGCACCTAATTGGCGTAGTTGTACTGAGCCCAAGTAAGCGAGAATCATACCCACAAGCAGTGCAATCAATGTGACGATTGCCAGCGCCCGCGGTCCGACCTGCTCGATAAAAAAGAAAATATCCTGGGAGCGGGTTTTTGCGTTGCCACGCAACCAATGGGTAAATGCAAGGCTGATGTCTCCAATAAAAATGAGCGTACGTGCTAAACCCTCGCCTTGGCCAAAAATCGTTTTTTGCAAACGCGCGAGCAGGCTAATTTCATTGGTGTTAGTAACTGGCTGGTATGGAGGAATGGCGGTGGCCAAGTTAAGTAGTTGTTGTAAGGTTTCGGGTGTGGCGCTGGTATCCAATGCAATCTGCTTTTGTTCACACCAGCGTGCGAGTTGTAGCAGTGTGACGGCAAGGCTTGAATCCCAGTGTTGTAGTTCATTGGTGGCCAGGGCGATGCTGTTGCAGTCAGCTGGAATTGCGGCAATCAGGGTTTCACTGTCCGGCGTATGGCCAAGTTGCCAATTGCCACACAGAAGCAGTTGTACTTTTGATGAAACCCCTGCTGCTGTCGCTGAGGTGCTTGCCAGAGTATCGGCCGGGGTTTGATTCCCGATATCAGACTGTTCAATACGAAAGAGCAAAGCGGTCGTCCTTATCTTTCAAATTGGGTGTTGAAGTCGATCATAGTCGCTCTGGCGCGGAAAATGAAACGCCTGAGCTGGCAAGTTAATACAAATCACTAGGGGAGAACTGTTATCCTGCGCACTTAGCGCCCTCAATAACAAGATTAACCGGACATTATGGTCAGATTATTATTCAAACTTGCGCAAGTGCCTGACGATGAAGCTCAGGAAATTCGCACATTATTGGACGAACACCAGATTCATTATTACGAAACCGATGCGGGTTTTTTCCGCGTGGGGTTGGATGCGATTTGGTTAGCCGACAGCACGCAAGACGAACGCGCGCGGGAGTTGATTCGAGAGTATCAAGCGGAGCGCGCTGTTCGCCAACAGCAGAATTATGCGCAGTTGGTGGAGGCGGGACAGGTGCCAAGCGTGTGGCAACATTTTTGTACGCAGCCCCTCCGGTTTATTGCAGCGGCGCTGGCGATTATTTTTGTGGCAGGTCTGACGCTCTTACCTTTTGTAATGTTAGTGCGCAATGCTTGATGTGTAATGTTGCTGCGCAATGCTTGCTGGCGATTGCGCAGCGCGTGGCTGCAGCTTGCAAGCCGATAAAGCCTTATGCTTCAGCTATCGCGCCTTTGTTTATCCCTTCATAGGCTTTCACCCGAATAGATGCTTCGGGATTTTCCTGACGGGTTTTTTGCGCGATATGGTGTGCAATAAATTCCACGGTGCTGTCGGTATCAATTAGATAACAGCAGCGCGCAGGCAGGATAATTTCAAACGGGCCTTGTTGCGCCTCGTAATTGAATTGGTAATAACTCTTGCCCGCGTGTTGCGGTTTATCGGTTAAATCGTCGCGTGTCCCTATATAAATATCCTTCCACTCATCGGCCCAGCGCTGTTCCAGCTTGGGTGATTTTTTGCCATTGGCCCAGATATCGATGCGTGAGCGATGGCCGTGGGCGATACGCTGGCAATTGCCCAGATGTTTTTTCAAGCCGTGGCTGTAATGGTAATAGGCAGCACCGTCCATTGCTTCCAGAGTGAAATCCAATTCCAGACGCGCCACCGTCATGGGAAATTGCTGTTTGAGTTGGGTGATGCACCAGGCGGCGACAGTCTCTTGGGTGAGGATTTCCGCATCCACCAGGGCGATTGCATCGCGCGGTGAGCGGGTGCTGAGAAATTCGCCATCGTTGCCGAATTGCCAGTGGATTTGCAAAAAATCACCGTCTTCTTCAATCCGGATATTGGGTGAGTGCACAGGCACCGCGAGGCGGTGGTCCAGCTCGGTATCCAGCCAATGGCGCAGGACTTTTTTCACTGTGCCGAAATCGCACACCATGCCCTGTTCATCCAATTCGCCGAATAGGCGCACATTGGCCAGCCAGGTTTCACCCAGTAAACCGCGCTGCGGGTCAAGGAAACTGAAATCGACATTGGTGAGGTTATCGACAAACAACAACATAAAAACGCCATTCGGGTAGGTTCGGAAGGGTGGGCATAATACCACTTACCTTAACAGAAGTTCTTTCCCGCGTGATTTTCTGCACATTTTCGCCAAGCGCCGAACTCTGGGCTATTCTCAAGTCACTGATTTCTTCTCAGGGTTATTCCTTTTATAAAAATTTTTGTCTTGCTAGCCATGGCCGCAAGGGTTTGGTTTGGCTGATAACACGCTTGGTGCGTGCGTCAGAGGAGGTATTTTTGGTTGTGGTGCAAGTGAAGCTGGCTAGCAAATTAATGTTGCGCTGGGGGTTAGGCTTAATCCTCAGTGTGCATTGTTTGGTAGCATCTGCTCAGGCATCAGAGGCGGGTCTGCGTGTTGCGTTCGTCTATAACTTCCTCAAGTTTATCGAGTGGCCAGCATTACAAGGCTCACAATTTTCCCTTTGTGCACTGGGCGCACAGGATGTAACCCGTCAGTCATTGGCGCAGTTGGACAACAAACCCTATCAGCAGCGCCGTATCAAGGTTGTTTATATCGACTCGCTTGATCTCGTCGCTCAACAACTCACTAATTGCCAATTACTCTACGTCCCGAACACCGGGGCCGATCTCCAATTGCCTCAGTCTTTTCCTTCCGGCGTGTTGTTAATTGTCGACGAAGCAGACCCCAATGATGCCCGCGTCGGTATTTCGCTGCAGCGCACGGCTGATAATCGTATTGAGTTTGTAATGAACGAACAGGCGATCCAACACGCAGGCGTTAAAGTCAGTAGCCAACTGCTCAAACTGGCGAAGAAGCGTAAAGAGGGAGGCAGCTAAGATGCGCAACGTCTCTCTTGCACGCAAAATCAGCTTACTGGCGATGCTGCTGACTAGCATTGCGGTATTGGGAGCGGCGTTGGCGAGTACTTGGCAGCAGTACAACTACATTTGTAACCAGGTGAACAACCAATTGCAGATCCTGGCGGAAGCGACAGCGCTCAATCTGGCGGCGCCGAGTATGTTTATCGATACCGATGCGGCCCAGCAAACTCTTGCTGCCTTGCGTGTAGAGCCCAAAGTGTTAGCGGCGCGTCTGCATTTGAAAGATCATCAGTTGCTGGCGCAATACCAGGTGCCGCAGGATAAACCCCTCTCCAAAGACGAGCAGATTACTGCCAAGGTGTTTTGGGAGGGCGAGCATCTCGGGCAATTGGAGTTGGATGTAACCCTTGAACCTCTGCGCACCCAATTTTATGGCCAGATCATTTGGGTGTTGGCGATTGCGGTAGTCGCCTTGTTAGTGTGTGGATTGCTTACTTGGGCGTTGATCTCGTCAGTCCTTCGCCCCTTGGGCAACCTCAGCGAACTGGCGCAAAAAATTGGCCGCGAAGGCCAATATCAGGAGCGTGCACCCGAACCTGCGGTGGAGGATGAAGTCGGCCTGCTTACCCGCCGCTTTAATGCCATGCTCGACCGTATCGAGGCACAAGATAGCGAATTGCGCCTCAATCAGGAGTTATTGGAGCAGCGTGTACTGGCGCGCACTATCGAGCTGCAAACGGCGCGGGAACAAGCTGAGGCCGCGAGCAAAGCCAAAAGTGAGTT
>NZ_JBRFPI010000079.1:0-14220 GCF_053579595.1 Cellvibrio sp. | reverse complement strand
TGGCCGGATTTATCGTGCGCAACTCTTTTTTATTGGTGGACTTTATCCATCAGGAGATACGCAACGGCAAATCCCTCGAGAGCGTCACCATCAGCGCCGCCGCTGTGCGTGCCCTGCCGATTAGCCTTACCGCACTGGCCGCCATGATGGGCGGTTTCTTTATTGTCGATGACCCGATTTTTGGCGGTTTGGCAGTCTCGCTGATCTTCGGCCTTTTAGTATCAACTGTGCTGACATTGGTAGTGATCCCCGTAGTTTACTACGCTTACCACTATCGCCAGCACCCCTCCACCAACACCAGCGTTGCACGTGACCACACTTAACAACTCCTGACAATACGAGGAATTCATCATGTCTACCGAACGCGCACTCACCGCATTTGCCGGTCTCATGGTCCTACTGAGCGTTGCCCTCACCCAATGGGTTCACCCGGGTTTTATATGGTTAACAGTGTTCATCGGCGCTAATCTGTTTCAACAATCCTTCACCGGTTTTTGCCCGGCCACACTGGTAATGCGCAAAGTATTCAAACTCAAATCTGAAAAAGAGCTTGCACTGAACACCAAATAACTGGCGCCATCACTCAAATAGCTCCTCAACCCGAAAATGGAGGCTGGATAGGGGGCGGCCATTCGCCATGGGCGCCTCTATTTGTTAGAATCCCCGCCACAAAAATCCCCCCGAGAACCTAACCATGCTTATCCAAGCCCCTATTTCCCTAGGTGAATTAATCGACAAGATCACCATTTTGGAAATCAAAGCCGTGAATATCGGCGACGAAGCCAAGCTGAAAAACGTCACACATGAATTAACTATTCTCAACGATAAAGTCAGCAGCTTGTTAGATTCTGCTGGCCAAACCAAATTGGCACCACTCAAACAAGCATTGAAAGATATCAACCAGGAGCTCTGGATTATTGAAGACGATATCCGCGATTGCGAACGCGATAAAGACTTTAGCGATAAATTTATCCAGCTCGCGCGCGCCGTGTATTTCACCAACGACAAACGCGCCGCCGTGAAAAAAGATATCAACCTCGCCTTTGGCTCAGAATTGATCGAAGAAAAGTCGTACAAAAACTATCAATAATCCGCGTTACTGCTTACCCAATTGAAGAGTTCGTCCATGCGCATACTGCTCATCAAAATGTCCTCCATGGGCGATATCTTCCACACCTTTCCTGCAATCAGCGATATAAAACAGCACTATCCGGATGCAGAAATTGATTGGGTGGTCGAAGGTAGTTTCAGCGAAATTGTCGATTGGCACCCCGGTGTACACAAAGTCATTCCAATTCACCTGCGCCGCTGGGTTAAAACACGCAGTAAAAAGCATTGGCAAGAATTTAAAGACTGGCGCAATTCAGTGCGCCACACCACCTACGATTACATCATTGATGTACAGGGTCTATTAAAAAGTGCGATAGTCGCCAAGTGCGCTAAAGGGCACGGCATTGATGGCTACGCAAAAACCTCCGCGCGCGAGCCTGTCACTCACTGGTTTTACAAACGCCAGCATATTGTCGATAAAGACCAGCATGCGGTGGAACGTACCCGTCAATTAGTAGGCAAGGCGTTGGGTTATACCCCAACGTCAAAATTGAATTTTGGCATCAACCAAAACTTTGCTCAGGTAGCCAAAAATCCGCGCAAATTAATTTTCATTATTGGCACCAGTTGGGTCACTAAACTCTGGGCAACCAGTGAATGGCAAGCCTTGACAAAAATCGCTATCGATGCCGGTTTTAGTGTAGAAATTATTTGGGGCAGCCCGGAAGAACAGGCCATCGCTGACCAGATTATTGAATTCTGCTCCCAGGCAACACGGCCAGAACAGCGGTTATCCATCACTACCATTGCTGAAAAATTAGTAGAAGCTGCAGGCGTTATAGGTTTGGACACGGGATTTTCCCATCTTGCTGGCGCACTGGAAACGCCGACCATTGCACTCTATGGTGCGACCTCGCCAGTAAAAGTAGGGCTTATTGGCGAGCACACACAGAATTTACAGATAACAGAAAAATTGGAATGCATGCCCTGCCATAAACGCCACTGCAAATGGCTGCCGGAAAATAGCACCGATACACCAGCTTGCATGAGCGGTATAAAAGCCGACGCAGTATGGCACGCACTGCAACAAAAACTACTTGCAAACTCATTCAACAATTAGCCAATAATTAAACTCAGGAATCATGTTATGACACCGCAAAAAATAGGCGTAGTCATTACCACTTACAACCAACCCAAGTGGCTTAAAAACGTGTTGTTTGGCTATGAAGCACAACGCCATAATAATTTTACCGTGATTATCGCCGACGACGGGTCAGGCCAGCCTACACGCGATGTTATTGAATTTTTTCAGGCGCGCGGGAAATTAACTATCCAACATGTGTGGCATGAAGATAGAGGCTTTCAAAAATGCCAGATACTCAATAAAGCGATCGCACAAACTGATTGCGATTATTTAATTTTCACCGACGGCGATTGTGTACCTGAACCGGATTTTATTAGCATTCATCAATCCCTGGCGGAACCCGGTTATTTTTTATCGGGTGGTTATGTGAAATTAACTACACCCGTATCTGAGGCGATTACCGAAGCCGACATCGCCAGCGGTGTTATTTTTAATATCGATTGGCTCAAAAAAGCTGGCCAACCATCCAACCATAAATTGTGGAAGCTAATTAAAAATAAAACCATCAAAGCGGTACTGAATGCAGTCACGCCGACCAAAGCCACCTGGAATGGAATGAACAGCTCTACATGGACATCTGATATCAAAGCCTGCAACGGCTTTAATGAAGATATGCAATACGGCGGTTTGGATCGCGAATTGGGCGAGCGCTTGTATAACCACGGATTGAAAGGGAAACAAGTGCGCTACAGCGTCAACTGTTTACATCTGGATCACCCGCGCGCTTACGACAATCCGGAAACTTGGAAAAAGAATTACGCGATCCGCAATGAAGTAAAACGCACAGGAAGATTTTGGGCGGAGAATGGGATTGTGAAGAAAAACAATTGACCACTCTCAACGTGAGACAAATAACAACTATTTTTTCTGGTGTGCTAGCAGCCAATCATAAAGATCTTTGCTCGCATAGATACGTTTCCATGCATCGTGCCCCAAATCCTCATGGACCGTGAAAAGGACTTCTGAATCACCCAACTCCTCCAGTTTGTTTATTCCGGCATAAAAGAATTTTTTTGGCACAGCGGTATCGCGCCCGCCTGCAAAAGCCCAGACAGGCAAGTTCGCTTTGGCGATAGGTGCCATTAAGTCTGGATGCCCCCACCCCACAACAGGCACTGCCGCCGCAAATAAATCGGGATGCTTGCTCGCCATATACCAAGTACCAAAGCCGCCATAACTTAACCCCGTCAGATACAGCCGCTGGGTGTCAGTGCGATAATTTTTCTGTACATGACCAATCAGTCGCAGCAAATCCTGCTCGACTTGTTCCCACCCCATAGGTAATAACGGCGCTACTGCTGACATATCTTTTATATCTTCACCGGTTTCCATCAATTGTGGGGTTGCAAAAAAAGGTTCATAGGCGGGAACACCCTCAGCTAAACGCAGCGGAATTTTTGCACGGGTGCGGTTGGCGATGTAGGGCACTTTGCCCATAGTAAACATATGGAGCTGTGGCGAAATAATGATAAAAGGTAAATCTTTCTTTTGTATCCAAGCCTCGTAGAGTGGGCCGTGACTGATGACGTAATCCAACTCGTCCAAACCATTACCGCGTTCCCCGTTACCGTGTAAAAATAAAATCACAGGCCATTTTTTGTCGGTTTGCGTTTCATAACCACGCGGTAGGTACACAAAATAATCGCGTTTTAGTTGATCGACACTACTGACATAGGGCACCCGTAAAAGCTGCTCAGCGGATGGAGTGTTTGCACCGGGCAAATGGCTGCACCCGGTCAACCAAACGATAATTAATATCGCAAAAAAAACAGATTGTTTCATGATAGATCCTGTTGTTATTACTATTAGAAAAACCTGACCAGAATGGATTACAAAATCTAAACAACAAGGGTTTTTGCGTTTCTTAACCCCCTCTCTCATCCATAAAGGCCCGGGATGTAATGGCTCTTCATAGCCGCAACACGGTTCACTGACATTTGTCACAAGACACTGGTGACTTTCGCGGCTGGTGCAAGAAGCCTCGAAGAACCAGACTGGTTGCTAATTAAACCAGCCTGGATTCACCTGCAACCACAACAGGTACATAATAGGTCTGTATCACAACTACCACGCAGATATACCGCTATGAATCACCATCCCGAACAATGCGCAGGCTCTATTTATTCTGCTAAATCCTGGATTTGGCTGGTTTTCAGCCTTTATTACTTTGTACCTGTGTATTACATGCCATTCAGCGCACTTGCCCAGGTTTTGCTGGTAGGTATTTATTGTATTTTTGTATCACTGTACTTATGGGCGATTACACTCAAGGCTCAACATGTCTGGAAACCGGTACTTGCTATTGTTCTGCTAGCTGTATTTATTACTCCATACTCGCCAGGCTCCAGTACATTTTTTTCGTACATAGGTTTTTTGGTTGGTTTTACTTACCGCACTAAAATCTGGCTGTCGATAACCGGAGCTTTAGTGGCAATTATTATTGCCATGCACTACCAATTTAATTATCCATTCCCCTACTTTGCATTTCCGGCGCTCTCGGGATTGGCCACTATTGGCATTATTGGATATGTTGAAAAGCTTCGTATGGAAGCGCGTATGAGCCAACAAAAAAGCCATCAGGAAATTGAACAGCTGGCAGTTATTGCCGAACGTGAGCGGATTGCAAGAGACCTACACGATATTCTTGGCCATACATTATCGAGCATTGCACTTAAAGCAGAATTAGCAGAAAAGTTATTGGAGCAGGAGAAGCATGAGCAGGTGCAACAACATTTGTCGGAGTTACACCAGATTGCGCGCAATAGCTTAAGTTTGGTTAGACAGACGGTATCCGGTTACAAGCATCGTGGCCTTTCCGGTGAAGTGATGGAGTTGTGCGATAAATTGCGGCAAAAAGGGTTTGTAGTAGAGCTGGATGGTGATATTCCCCAACTGAGTCCACGCGCTGAAACTGCGATTATTTTGGCCTTAACGGAGTTAACAACAAATGTTTTGCGCCACAGCAAGGGCAACCACTGCAAGATTGAATTCCAACAAAATTGCGACAAAATTTTAGTGCGTATGCATGACAACGGTGAAGTAAAAACACTAGTCCCCGGCAATGGCCTGCAAGGCATACAAGAGCGCCTGAACGCACTGATGGGAGATTTGCAATCGTCCATTAATAAAGGTTGTGAATTTATTATTTCATTGCCACGCAATGAACTTAACAAGTTGGAATCCTGATAAACCATGAAAATTTTATTAGCCGAAGATCAATCAATGGTACGCGGTGCGTTAGCCGCATTGCTCAGCATGGAAAACGGTTTTGAAATCACCCAGGCGGAAGATGGCGACCGCGCCTGGCTGCTAATGAAACAAAACAGCTACGACATTTTACTCACCGATATTGAAATGCCGGGACGCTCTGGCCTTGAATTGGCACAGTGGGTACTGCAACAAAAATTGCCCACTAAAACCATTATCATCACCACCTTTGGCCGCTCGGGTTATATCCGCCGCGCAATTGATATGGGGGTCTCGGGATTTTTATTAAAAGATGCCCCCTCGGAACAACTTATCCAGGCAATTTATAAAGTCATGGATGGCAAGCGTGTGATAGACGGTGAACTGGCGATGATGGCGCTGGGTGAAAGCGATCCACTCAATGATAAAGAGCGCCGTGCCCTGCGTTTGGCAGCAGAAGGCAAAACCACCGCTGAAATTGCAACAGTGTTGTGCTTATCGGAGGGCACTGTGCGCAATTATCTCTCCGAAGCTATCGCTAAACTACACGCAGCTAACCGCGTGGACGCTGCACGCATCGCCCGCCAAAAAGGGTGGATCTGATCAATCCCCCCACCTTGTATGCAAGTTTGTGATTTTTATCCCGCCTAGTATTCCTGTAGCGCCAAAATGGCTGCTAGAATCCCCCTGCGCTGCCAACTTTGGCAGCAGCCTATAACAGTGATAACAATCAATACACAACAGCGATAACACAATCAGTAACACCGGGTGGAAAATCTGGCAACCGTCATAGACCGGCGCACCACTCATTGCTCCAAGTCCACCCCATAATCTACAAAAAACAGGGAAACCTAGCATGCATACTGAAACTATCCGGCAGTTGCCGGAGTACGCGGCCCTGACCCGCGCACGTAAAAAAATTATGTGGCCGTTATCGCTCGCCACTATAGTCGCCTACTTCGCTTTGATTCTGACTATCGCATTCAATCCCACCGCGCTGGGTAATCCCATAGGCGACGGAGTCACTTCAATCGGTATGGTGCTCGGTTTGGGTGTCATCCTTTTTTGTATGGTGATAATCGGTATTTATGTCTACTACGCCAACCGAGTATTGGAACCCTTGACGCGCGCTATAGTGCAAAAAGCGGGAGGCCAATCATGAAATTTCATGCTCCGCTCGCTGTATTACTGTCTGCAATGGCGACCTGTGCCTGGGCGCAGGCAACCAGCAGTTCCGCGATAAATACCACAGCCGTCGCAATGTTTTTAGCCTTCGTAGTAGTCACCCTCGGGATTACTTACTGGGCGGCTGGCCGTACCAAAACCACGAGCGATTTTTACGCTGCTGGCGGAGGTATTACCGGTTTTCAAAACGGATTGGCGATTGCGGGCGATTACATGTCTGCCGCATCCTTTTTAGGGATTGCCGGACTGGTATACACATCCGGTTTCGACGGTTTAATTTATGCCATCGGATTTTTAGTCGGCTGGCCCATCGTGTTGGTATTAATCGCCGAGCCGTTGCGCAATCTTGGCAAATACACCTTTGCCGATGTGGCCTCGTTTCGTTTACAACAAAAACCGATTCGTATCCTCGCTGCCAGCGGCTCACTGGTTACCGTCATATTTTATTTAATCGCACAGATGGTTGGCGCGGGAAAATTAATTGAATTGCTATTCGGTTTACCTTACGAATTTGCCGTGATCATTGTCGGTGTATTGATGACACTCTACGTAACGTTTGGCGGCATGATTGCTACCACTTGGGTGCAATTAATCAAGGCGATTTTATTATTGTCTGGTGCGTCACTCATGGCGTTTCTGGTGATGATGCAGTTTGGTTTCAGCTTTGAAAATTTATTTGCAGAAGCCGTTAAGGTACACGCAAAAACCAATGCCATCATGGCACCCGGCACATTGGTAAGCGATCCGATTTCGGCTATCTCGCTCGGCATCGCACTTATGTTTGGCACCGCTGGCCTGCCGCATATTTTGATGCGCTTTTTCACTGTGAAAGATGCAGTACAAGCGCGCCGCTCCGTTTTTTATGCGACCGGTTTTATCGGCTACTTCTACATCCTTACCTTTATCATCGGTTTTGGCGCGATCATTTTGCTGCTGAAAAATTCTGCATATTTTACCGATGGTGCATTGATTGGCGGCGCCAATATGGCAGCTATCCATTTATCCCAAGCATTGGGTGGTGATATTTTATTAGGGTTCATTTCCGCTGTAGCCTTCGCGACTATTCTCGCAGTCGTATCCGGTTTAACACTAGCCGGTTCGAGTGCAATCTCGCATGACCTTTATGCAACACTGGTATTAAAAGGTGTGCGCGACGAGAAAAAAGAAATTCGCGCATCGCGTATCGCCACTGTGTGTTTGGGGGTAATCGCCGTATTGCTCGGGATTGTGTTTGAAAAACAAAACGTCGCGTTTATGGTTGGCCTTGCATTCTGTGTCGCCGCCAGCGCCAACTTCCCGATTCTGCTGTTGAGCATGTACTGGCGTAAACTCACCACACGCGGTGCCGTTATTGGCGGCGGCCTGGGCTTATTTACTGCGGTGATACTCGTGGTGATAGGTCCAACTGTGTGGGTCGATGCCTTTGGTTTCAAGCAAGCAATTTTCCCCTACAAATATCCCGCCATTTTCTCGGTGAGCGCTGCGTTTATCGGCATTTGGTTTTTCTCAATCACTGACAAATCAGCCTCTGCAGCAAAAGAACAGGCTGCATTCGATGCACAATTTGTGCGTTCGCAAACGGGGATTGGTGCCGCGGAAGCAACTCAGCATTAAGATGTCATTGTGAATGCTTCCCCTGGGAAGCATTCACAATCTTGTATTAACAAATCTATCAATCACACACTATTTGATCACGACCATTTAATTTAGCTCGGTAGAGCGCTTTATCTGCCCGCGCAATTAAACTCTCCAGTGAATCATTATCCCTGCGCGATGCTGCACCACCCGATGCCGTCAACTTACCGATCGGCGGAAACAAATCACTATTAATCGCAATGCGCAATCGCTCAGCGACAGTGTATGCGTCGCGCTCCGCAATCCCGCGAATCAATACCAAAAACTCTTCACCGCCCCAGCGAATCAAGTGGCCATCACTGCGTAGCGCACCACTCACACGCATTGCAAATTGTTGCAATATACGGTCACCAACCAGATGGCCATGGGTATCATTAATCAGTTTGAAATAATCTATGTCCAACATAATAATGCTGCCAGCAGTTCCACTGTGCATAAATTCATCGAGCAATTGCTGGCCACCCCAACGATTATATTGCTGCGTCAATGCATCGCGTTCGGCCAAATTATGCATATGGGAATTATCATGTTGTAAACGCTCCAGTTGCCGGCGTGCCCGGTGCTGAAACGGTAACAGCACCAATAACAGCAAAATCGCCAAGCCATAACTCATAAACATTTCCTGTCCGCGCGGTGTCCACAATTCCTCTTTGTGAGTCAACAAATAGCTCAGGATCGGCACTGCATTTAACAGCCATGCGACAATCATGATCGGAAATGCGCGCCGCGGCGGCAGCATGACCATCACCACCACAATAAAGATAATAAGGAAGGATGAAATGGGCGGGAAAATATCAATCAGCCGAATATCGGGAGCTTGGTGAGCGCGCAGACTGTAATACCATGCAGGTAACGAGAGTGCCGCAACACCCACTCCAAATGCAGAATAGACAACACGCAAAATATTTTTGGGTCGGCAGAGCAACCAAATCGCCAGTACCAGATTTGCTATGGCAACCGAAGGTGGGATAACTAAATCCATCAGCTCTGGCTCTGGTTCAAGATAGTGCAGCACGCTGGCAGCAGTACCCACAAATCCGGTGAGCGCAAGCAAAACTAGCACTCCGCGATAAAAAGTACGCTCATCAATGGCCTGGATCTGCATTCTTTACCTGTTAAACCATCGCTGCAGATTGAGAATAACTGCACAGCGCCGGACGCTTATCGTTTGAAGCTGAGCATCTTAATGCCTAACGGTAAAATGACAAGCGATCACACAAGAATAATCAGACAACTCCCTGTCCGATGCAAAACCTATTCGTTGCAGTCAACACATAACTGCTAGCAGGAAAGCCATGAGAAGCGATAACTAAAGGCCGCAGGGCGATGGCAGAACAGGATTTTGCTCTTTCACATTATCGACATAAGCCACTTTTTTACCGCGCAATTCTGCAATCTGTGCTTCCACTTCGGCGGTGCTGATCGCCACACCTTCCTGGAAAAATACCCAATCAATATCTTCCTGATATTCGCGCATTTCAGGCGAATCTACCGGACCTAAAGAACCATCCGCACCCTTGGGCATAAACCATAAATTAAAATTGATCGACATAAAATCTTCCGGATACACAGCGCTAGTGTGTTCGGAAAATAATTTGCCATCGACATAATAAGTGACTTTGTTATCGGCAATCGTCAATACCAGCGTACGCCAACCGGCGTAGCTGCCCTCTTGCCGTGTAAATTCATTCACTTTTGTCCATGGCTCCAATTGGAAAGTATCCCAACTGGTTGTCCACATGGCGGGCCTGGCATTTTCGCCCCAGCCACCGTTGGGTAAATATTCAAAATCCGTTTCGCTGTAATTTTTATCCATAGGCGCTTTGAGCGGGCTAATGGCGTACATGGTTTGAATTACTTCGTCACCATCTGGCCCGTAACTCGGTTCATCGCGAAAAAATACCCGCGCAGCATAAGTGCCCTCGCGATATTTGCGCGCATGGCAAAATTGCGTGTGCCGGGTTTTTTCGCCGGTGCCATTGGTAACTGAACTCATGCGCACAGCGCCTGCTTCTGTTTCGGGAATATCGGCATGGAAGGATATCCCCTCCGCTGACCAGGTTGCCCCCTTGATCCCCGGATGGCCGGTTTCTGTTCTGACTTTCCAGCCATTGTTATGAAACGCAGCGAGATCCGGATAATTAAAATCATCAAAAAATACCGCAGCGGTTGCAGGAGCAGCTCCTGATGATGGTGTCGGTGATGCGGCTGGCACTACGCTAGCTGCTTGCTGGCTAGACGAATCTGTTTTGGAATCGCAACCTACAAATGCAATTGATGCGGAGAGAATACTGGTGAGAAAAAGTCGTTGATGGCCCATGTTGTTATCCTTTGTGGTTGATTGACGCTGTCAATTTCCCGCACATAGGACAACGTTGTCAAACAGTTTGATATTTGCCCCCGACAACTTAACGAGCTTTTACATAAATTGATGCAAAGTGAAAAGTTCGTTTGTACTTTAAGAAAGAACAATCAGGAAATTAAGCCGCCTAAAAATCGGGAACTGACTCAATAAAAACGTCCTCACCTGTTACCGGATGTAAAAACCGCAAATCTGTCGCGTGGAGTAATAACCGGTCAGCTGCAGTAGCAAATTCCCCACCATAGAATTCACAGCCCAAAATCGGGTGCCCTATCGCCTGTAAGTGCAAGCGCAGTTGATGGGAGCGGCCCGTGATGGGATGCAGGAATACACGTGTCGTTCGGGCTTGCTCGTCGCGCCCAAGCACTGCGAATTCTGTGATTGAAGGTTTGCCGGTCGCTTGGCAGATTTTATATTTAGGACCTTCCCCGGACGCGATAGGCAAATCAATAGTGCCTTCATCTTGCGCCATTAACCCGGCAACTACCGCCGTGTAATGCTTGCTGACAGTACGCGCTTGGAATTGTTTGCTGATATCGGAAAGAGCTGGTTTATTGAGGGGAATTACCATGACCCCGGACGTATCAAAATCCAGCCGATGGACAATAGCGGCACCGGGATAATCGGGCAGTAATCGGCTGATTACCGAATCCCGATTTTGCGGATGGCGTCCCGGCACGCTGAGCAGGCGTGTAGGCTTGTTGATCAGGAGGAAATCCTGTTCTTTTAGCAATATTTCTACCTCCCCGTCACAGGGCGGAAGGATAAATAATTGGTCAAGATCCGCTTGCATAGGTGAAACCGATAATAGATAGACAAAAAATCAATAACGCCATGATACCAGCACCAGCCCAATGAACTTGCGTGTCATAACTTACAGGAACAAACTTAGTAGCAAAGGTTTGTTCACATAGGTGCTACCTGCTGTTATGGTGCCGCCGCAATACTCGCCGGAACACGGCTTTTCCTGTATCCTGCGCGCCTTAATTTTCAGCCTACAGCGCCATTCCGTGATGGCCTTTACATTTGCCATCCTCGATGGCTTTTATTTGATAGGTATCTAGCTCCATGTATATCTACGACGAGTACGACCATAGCATTCTGCGCCAGCGTATCGCCCAGTTCCGCGGCCAGACTGAACGCTTCCTTGCAGGGGAGCTTCCGCCCGAGCAGTTCTTGCCACTGCGCTTGCAAAACGGCCTCTATGTACAGCGTTTGGCGCCCATGCTGCGCATCAACGTTCCCTACGGCATGGTCAACTCTGCCCAGCTGCGCAAGCTCGCCCATATTGCCCGTCATTATGACAAAGGCTACTGCCACGTCAGTACTCGTCAGAACATCCAATACAATTGGCCAGACCTGACCGAAGTACCGGATATCCTTGCCGAATTGGCTGAAGTCGGTATGCACGGTACCCAGTCGAGCGGTAACTGTATTCGCAATACTACTTCTGATCAGTTTGCTGGTGTCGCACCGGACGAAGTTATCGACCCACGCCCCTACTGCGAAATCATTCGCCAGTGGTCCAGCTTCCACCCTGAATTCGCTTTCTTGCCGCGCAAATTCAAAATCTCCGTCACGGGTTCGACGCAAGATCGCGCAGCGGTGCAAGTGCATGATATCGGACTGGAAGTTGTGTTTAACGATAAAGGTGAAACGGGCTTTAAAGTTTATGTGGGCGGCGGTTTGGGCCGTACCCCTGTTATCGGCGTGGCGATCCGTGAATTCCTGCCGGAAGAAGATTTACTTTCTTACCTCGAAGCCATTTTGCGTGTGTACAACCTGTTCGGTCGTCGCGACAACAAATACAAAGCCCGTATCAAAATTTTGGTGCGCGCATTGACACCAGAAGTCTTCGCACAAAAAGTGGAAGATGAATGGCAGCATTTGAAAGATGGTTACAACAAGCTCACGCAAGCAGAAATTCAACGCGCAAAAGGTTTTTTCACTGCACCAGCTTACGAACAAATCGATAACGCTGCTGCGCAAGCAACTGTGGATGCACAAGCTGCTGACAGCGTCGCCTTTGGCAAATGGCTGCAACGCAATGTGCGTGCGCACAAAATCCCTGGTTATGCGTCAGTCACCCTCTCGCTGAAACCGACCGGTGTTGCACCTGGTGATATCACCGATTCACAGCTGGAAGTTATCGCCAACTTCGCAGATAAATTCAGCTTTGGCGAAGCGCGTACCACACACGAGCAAAATATCGTATTGGCCGATGTGAAAAAGACTGAGTTGTTTGCGCTCTGGCAAGAATGTAAAGCTGCCGGTTTTGCAACGCCGAACATTGGCACCATCACCGATATTATCTGCTGCCCAGGCGGCGATTTCTGTTCACTTGCCAACGCTAAATCCATTCCGATTGCCGAAGCTATACAGCGTCAATTTGAAGACCTGGATTATGTGTATGACCTCGGCGATATCGACCTGAACATTTCCGGTTGTATGAACGCCTGTGGCCATCACCATGTAGGCCACATCGGTATTCTCGGCGTTGATAAATCCGGCAAAGAATTTTACCAAGTGCAATTAGGCGGCAATGCCAGTAATGACGCCTCGCTCGGCGATGTACTTGGCCCATCCTTCGGCGCGGATGATATGCCTGCAGTAATCCAAAAAATTGTGGATGTGTATGTTGCCAACCGCAACGCAGAAGAATTATTTATTGATACCTATCGCCGTATAGGTGCCGCTCCATTCAAGGAGAAAGTCTATGCAAAAGCTAATTAAAGACGGCGCTATCGTCGAAAACACCTGGACGTTGCTCGCCAAGACTGAAGGCGATGCTGCAGCAGTTGAAGTACCTGCGGGTCAGGTACTGATTCCTGTTGCAGTGTGGCTTGCGCAAAAAGATCAATTGCAAAATCGCAGGGATATAGGTGTATGGTTTGATAGTGATGAATCGGCAGAGTTGATTGGTAATGATGCTAACCGTTTTGCAGTGATTGGGGTTAACTTCCCCCTGTTTATGGATGGTCGCTCCTTTTCTACTGCACGCTTGCTGCGCGAGCGTTACGGCTTTAATGGTGAATTGCGCGCGGTGGGTAACTTTATCCGCGACCAACTCTGCTACCTGCGCCGCTGCGGTGTGAATGCCTTTGCATTTGCCAACCCGGAAATCAATCTGGAAGAAGCGGTGAAGTCACTTACTGATCTCCAGGAATATTATCAGGCATCAGTTGATCAACCGTTACCTCTATTCCGTCGTCGCGCTTAATACTTTTTTGCATGTACGCACAATAAAAAACGCCGCTTGATAGCGGCGTTTTTTATTGTGCAAAATACATTGCTTATTTGGCGAAAAATGCACGGATATTATCCGCCTCTGCCAAAGTATCCTCGCGGCCAAGCGCCATCAACTCAGTGATAAATTCATTGGAAAATAATAAATAACTCGCTGCAGTTGCACCACCGCCCTTTGCTGTCGCACCTATGGCGCGCAGAAAAAAGCGCAAGCTTTTTGGCAAATAACGTACATTGCGACCAGCGATACCATCAATAGGATAACTGGGCGAGATAACCATATTATCAACCGGGCGCAGCACAATGCCCTCCCGCTCACGCACATCATCGGGAATTAGCTTCAGCAACTCATTCATGCGCTGCATATGCTCCAGATCACCTTCAAGTGCATCAACAAACGCACTGTTAAACA
>NZ_JBRFPI010000078.1:0-14243 GCF_053579595.1 Cellvibrio sp. | reverse complement strand
CATCCCGATAACGCCTATTATATTTTCGGCCCGGAAGATGGCTCGATAAAAAAAGAATTGTTAGATCATTGCCAGCACGTGGTTTATATCCCGACCATCGGCTGCATGAATCTCGCTGCTACTGTCCATGTGGTACTTTACGATCGTATGGCAAAATCAGGTCGGGAAGTGATTGAGCAGCGTCCAATTGCGGCGAATCGTGATGTGAATAATAAAATCAGGATCTAGCGGTAATTACTTCTTCTCTGATCAAGTAGGTCTCATCTGTGCCTTCTGGTAATACTTGAAGTTTATCTTCTTTCTGATGATTTTTATTCGGGCACTCGCCTTGGCTCTCTAGCCAATAGAGTGTGTTGCCTATTAATGCGACCGATCCAGATACTATTGCACTGGTGGTAGCCGTTAGGGTCGCGACGACCAATGCACCCGTTACCTCTTCTTTACAACTCCTGGTGAGGCAGTCTATATCATCGAACGTTCGCATTTGCTCCGTGGTGAGTACAATTTTTTGCGTAGATACCATGCATTTTTCATCATAGCTTGCCCCTTTTTTTGGGGTGACCACGCAGGCGCCGATGGTACTGCTCAGCAGTATCAACACCAATCGACTGATTATGCGGGAGAAGTCCATCATGTGTGATTCCTGATGCTATTGGTAAAAGCCTTAAACAGCGATTTGTTTGTACCAATACTGCCCTAACATAATCAAACAAATTGTAACAATCAGTATCCGCAATACTTTGGGGTTCACTTTAAAAAGGTAGTGCGAACCCATCCAAGCTCCGAGCATCTGCCCGATGATCATTGCGAACCCGGCAAGCCACATAATTTGACCTGCAAAGATAAACACTATTAACGAGGCGATATTGGTGGCGAAGTTGAGTGGCTTTGCAATCGCCGTGGCTTTGATTAATTCCAGTCCGCGTAAGCTCACCCCTGCAACTGCTAAAAAAGATCCTGTACCAGGTCCGAACATGCCATCGTAAATGCCGATAACGGGTAATACCGTTTTTTGATAAAGCTTGGCGGACATTCTCGGTTCAGTTGATTCAAGTTTTAAATAGGGTGCAGTAATAAAGTAAGTGGCAATGATGATTAATACCAGCGGGATCATAAATCCCAGTACTTTGGCATCAATAAATTGTACAATTATTGTGCCGGCGACAGAGCCAACAAAAGCGGCAACCATCATGGGGCGCAATTCTTGCCAGTGGATTTTTTTGCGTTTAAATAATAAAAAACTCGATGTTCCTGAACCAAAACTACTTTGTAATTTATTGGTACCCAAGGCTGCGAGTGGTGGTACGCCGGATACAACCAACGCAGGGATAGTGATCAAACCACCACCGCCAGCGAGTGTATCCATAAAACCTGCAACGGTGGCAGCGAAAAATAAAAATAACAGTGTCTCTACAACAAAATCCATTGTGGGGTTATCTCATTCAATCGTTTAAAAGACAGCTTTTTACAAACCGCCGCGAGTTAATTTTTCTGGATTTAGTAATTGCTCCAATTCGTCACGGCTCAAATCAGTTTCTTCCTGTGCAACATCGATAATCGCGCGCCCGTCTTTATAAGCTTTTTTGGCAATTGCTGCGGCTTTTTCGTACCCAATAATCGGATTCAATGCGGTCACTAAAATCGGATTTTGCGCGAGCGTTTTTTGCAGGTTGGTGTGATTGACGGTAAAAGTGGCGATAGTTTTATCGGCCAGTTCATTACTCGCATTGCTGAGTAATTCAATGGATTGCAATAAATTGTAGGCAATTAATGGCAACATCACGTTCAATTGGAAATTGCCGGATTGCCCGCCAATACCAATACTTACATCGTTCCCCATGACTTGTGCGCACACCATGGTCACCGCTTCAGGAATTACCGGATTGACTTTGCCTGGCATAATCGATGAGCCGGGTTGTAGTGGTTTTAAACTGATCTCTGCCAAACCGGCGAGTGGACCAGAATTCATCCAGCGCAAATCATTGGCGATTTTCATCAAGCTGACGGCGAGTGTTTTTAATTGTCCTGAAATTGCAACGGACGTGTCTTGTGCACTCATGAGTGCAAAAAAATTATCTGCAGGCTCAAACATCAATCCAGTAGCTTCGCTCAAATGCGCTGCAAATCTTTCAGCAAATTCCGGGTGAGCGTTAATGCCGGTTCCCACGGCTGTGCCGCCTTGTGCCAAGCGCAATAATTGCGGCAACGCCATCTGTAAGCGCACATAATTGCTTTCAATTTGACTCGCCCAGCCATTTATTTCCTGCCCAAATGTCACGGGCATAGCATCCATTAAATGGGTGCGGCCAGTTTTCACTGCATCGGACAGTGCTTCCGCTTTGCCGAGTAAGCTGGTGTGCAATTCTTCCAGCGCGGGAAAGAGTTGCTGTTTGAGGGCGAGCGCGGCGCTGACATGGATTGCGCTGGGAATCGTATCGTTACTGCTTTGGCTCATGTTTACATGGTCATTGGCATGCACTTTTTGCCCTGCCAGTTCGCTGGCGATATGAGCAATCACCTCGTTCACATTCATATTGGTGCTAGTGCCTGAACCGGTTTGGAATACATCCACCGGGAACTGGTCCACATAATGCCCCGCGACTATGCTATCGCAGGCGGCGCAAATCGCCCAGGCGATGTCTTCATCCAACAAACCCAGTTCACGATTTGTGAGGGCAGCGGCTTTTTTGATATGGACTACAGCGTGGATAAAGCGCGGGGGCAGGGTAAGGCTGCTGATGGCGAAGTTGTCGAGTGCGCGTTGGGTTTGGGCGCCGTAGAGTGCGGTTTTGGGCACTTGTACCTCGCCCATGCTGTCGTGTTCGGTGCGGAACTCGCTCATATAAGCCTCCTTCGGTTATTAAGGGTGCTGCTGACATAGGTTGTCAGTTGCGGGGATTAGGCTGTGTGGTGTTCAAGTCTAGCTAGTAATGGCATCTGCTAGCCATCCTATTCAGCAATTTGTCGCGTAATGGATTGGAGTATTTTTTCTGAGACCGTCTGAGACATGGATGTCGAAGATGAGCCTACAGGGATGTATTCACGGCGTGTCCCAGAAGAAATACTGCAGTCCATTAGCAAGTATGGTCGCTGGGTTGAACCAGTTTTAGTTACAATCCCTTTTTTAATTCATTATTGAGTTCTTATGTCCAAGCAATTTGTTGTAAATAGTGAATTCGCGCCTGCGGGCGACCAACCCACTGCTATTGCTGGCCTTGTGCAAGGCATAGAGGCGGGGCTGGCTCACCAGACCCTGTTGGGTGTTACGGGCTCAGGTAAAACCTTCACCATCGCCAATGTGATCGCGCAGGTGCAGCGCCCAACGCTGATCATGGCGCACAACAAAACGCTGGCGGCGCAACTCTACGGTGAGTTCAAAGAGTTTTTCCCCAATAACGCGGTGGAATATTTCGTTTCCTACTACGACTATTATCAGCCCGAAGCCTATGTGCCTTCGTCTGATACCTTTATTGAAAAAGATTCGGCGGTAAACGAGCACATCGAACAAATGCGTTTGTCCGCAACCAAAGCGCTACTGGAGCGTAAGGATGCCATCATTATCGCATCAGTTTCAGCGATCTACGGTTTGGGCGATCCAGAAGCCTATATGAAAATGTTGCTGCACATCGTACGCGGCGACAAAATTGACCAGCGCCAAATCTTGCGTCGTCTCGCTGAATTGCAATACACACGCAACGATATGGAATTCTCCCGCGCGACTTATCGCGTGCGTGGCGATGTGATTGATATTTATCCCGCCGATTCGGACATTGAAGCGGTACGCATCGAATTGTTTGACGATGAAGTTGATCAGATTTCGATTTTTGATCCGCTCACCGGTGAAGTGTTGCAAAAAGTCCCGCGTTTTACTGTCTATCCAAAATCCCACTATGTAACACCGCGCGAACAAATTCTGGAGGCGATTGACAATATCAAAGAAGAATTGCGCACGCGTTTGGAATACCTGCGCGAAAATAACAAGCTTGTTGAAGCGCAGCGCTTGGAACAGCGTACCCGATACGATTTGGAAATGATGCAGGAATTGGGTTACTGCAACGGCATCGAAAACTATTCGCGCTATTTATCTGGCCGCAATTCCGGCGAAGCGCCACCAACGTTATTTGATTATTTGCCGCCCGAAGCTTTGTTAGTGATCGACGAAAGCCACGTGACCATTCCGCAAATCGGCGCTATGTACAAAGGTGATCGTTCACGAAAAGAAACGCTGGTCGAATATGGTTTCCGTTTGCCATCCGCATTGGACAATCGCCCCATGCGTTTTGATGAGTGGGAGCGCATCGCTCCACAAATGATTATGGTTTCGGCAACGCCCGGAAAATACGAAGCCGAAAATCAAGGGCAAGTGGTTGAACAGGTTGTGCGGCCGACAGGATTGATTGACCCTGAAATCGAAATTCGCCCCGCGACTACACAAGTCGATGATGTGCTCTCCGAAATTCGTTTGCGTGTTGAAAAAGGTGAGCGCGTTTTAATTACAGTGCTCACCAAACGCATGGCAGAAGATCTTACTGAATACCTCGCGGAACACGGCATTCGTGTGCGTTATTTGCACTCGGATATTGATACGGTTGAACGCATCGAAATTATCCGCGATTTGCGTTTGGGGCAATTCGATGTGCTGGTCGGTATCAACTTGCTGCGTGAAGGTTTGGATATCCCAGAGGTATCCTTGGTCGCTATTTTAGATGCTGACAAAGAAGGTTTCTTGCGTTCAGATCGCTCACTTATCCAAACCATCGGCCGCGCCGCGCGTAACGTCAATGGTAAAGCGATTCTCTATGCAGACCGCATTACTGGTTCTATGGGGCGTGCGATAGGAGAAACGGATCGTCGCCGCGAAAAACAAGTCGCACATAATCTCAAAAATGGCATTACCCCCAAAGGCATCAACAAGAGCATCGCCGATATTCTGGAAGGCTCAGTCGCTCCTGGCGCTGGCGGCCGCAGCGCACGCAACAAGGCAATGGCGATCGCGGAACGCTCGGGTAAATATACCGTTGATGTAAATCCAAAAGACATTTGGAAAACCATCGAGTTGATGGAAAAACAAATGTTCCAAGCCGCAAAAGATTTGGAGTTTGAAGTTGCGGCTAAATTGCGCGATGAGATTGAGAAGTTGAAGAAAAAGGCGATTTGATCTGTGGTGTAAAAAGGCTGCAACAGTACTAGCTATTTTTAAGTCGCAATATTGGGCTCAATAAATTGAACCCAATATCTAAATGAGTTTTATTGCCCTTGGCAGTCGCCTACCCAAAATGCCTTGTCGAGAGAGGTGCGGCAGTCCCAGTCGATAGATTGTCCGCTCATAATAGGTTTCGGTATTAGCTGGAGTACCTCATTTTCTCCAAAAGTCGAATTTGCCAAGCGTAAATGTAGTACCGCGCCCAAGCGTAGTTCGGCGCTGTCGATTAGATCCTTTTGTTGCAGTTCGCTAGCGTTTAAATTGATGTCAGCAAAACTATTTGGCCATTTTCCAGTATCTGCATAGTACTGCACTATGCTAATACGGACAGGATTCACCAAGGATAGCGCTTCAGCTACTCTAGACTTTTTAACGGAATTGAGTTGGAATTTTTCAGTGAGACGACTCAGTAGCCCACTAGTTTCGGTTGGCTCGGTCGGCTTTGATTCGGGAATATTAATTTTTTGAATTTTGGATTTTGGTGTAAGTAACTCAGAAAATTTTTGATTGGCAATTAAATTGTTAATAGCTTGCTCATAGGCGGCAGTAGTCAATCGAGAAATATTGCCTTGATAACCATCCACTTCATTGGCCGAACCCTCAGTAATGATGTTGAGCAGCACCACATCGTCGGTAGAGTTGCTAATGGTGAAACGCGTTTGCAGCCATACATTCGCTTTTTCAAAGTTATAGCCGCTAATTTTATCCAAATTCCCGGAAATGGTTGCTTTCTGCAGTCGTTGCGTGCAGGCATTAATACGCATATCGATTATCTCAATCTGCAGCTTGAGCGGGGGATTTCCTTCTTCATCTAATGAGCGTGTGGGGTTGTTGAGTGCATAAAGCGCGTTTTGAGTACGAAAGTTATATTGTTCAAATATGCGGCCTTCATCGCGATAAAGATCGTCCGATTCAGGAAGGCTTTTTTTATAGCGTTTTATATACTCGGCGTAGCTTACAGCGGTGGGTGAAACACAATCTCCACCAAAATAAAAATAAGCGAAATTGTCAGGGGTGCGTAAAGATGTTAATTGTTCAAGTGCTAATTCACTTCTCAATAAATATAGTGAGGGGCGTGTATTGTGGTAGCGTTTAGCGGAAAGTGTATCCACTGGTTTTGCAGCCGGCATAGTGCCTAAGTTGAGGTTTTGGGCTTGGGCAGAATCGGCAATTTTTTTATCTGAATAGTGCACTTTACCTTGTGCATCTGTCCATTTATAAATCTCGGCGAAAACCGGTGTGGTAAAAAACAATCCGAATGCCCCCAATAGTAGAGCGGTATAACGGGCCGGGCGCTTGGTTAATATCGAACTCATGTTGTTCCTTTTTTAGGTTATGACCTGATATCAGGTTAATTGTTGTGCACACAAAAAATGAGCTCTTGCAAATCTAGGTGCAAACATTCAGAAATGCAATATTATCTGGGAAAATCTCCATGTTTTTAAAACTATTCCTCCCCATATTATTCCCCTCCTGGCGCTTCTTCAGCAGTATTGGTCCATCGCCGCGTATTGAGATGGGCTTTGTTGCGGATAAAAATTCCGAGCCGCAAAAATGGTTGCCGTTCCGTCCTCTGCCTAAAAGAATCAATTTCACTCTTGGTCTACAGCAATTATTTCACAATCCATTATGGAATGAGCGTTTGTATATCAACACCTGCGCGGAACATTTGTTTGAGGGTTATTCGGAGTTCCATGAATGGGAAATTGGACAGCGATTGGTGGCGACAGTTTTAAATAAAGAAATAATTACGGATGGTGAATTTCACTATTTGGTGTTTCGTATTCGCGCGCTAGAGCTTGAAGCGGGGCAGGTGCGTGATGAGGTTGTGTTTGTTTATAGACCCTTTGGGTTGTGGCATGTGGGTGACGGGCAATGACGCTTGAGCTTGCAGTTCGGTTCGCTGAGATTATTTTAGGCTTTGCAATTTTCCAGCAAGGCCTCGAATTTATACGTGGACAACAACCAGAAAAAACGCTGGGACTTATTCGCGCAGTGCTGGCGATTTTATTGATGTTGGGGTTGCAGCCATTACTGGTTGAATCTGCATTGCTGGTGACGGCGATAATGTTAATCAAGCGTTTTCAAGGGCCTTACAATGGCGGCAGCGATACTATGACTGTGTTGGTGCTGCTTTGTTTATGGTTATCGCATGTGGCCCCGTCGCGCTACTGGCAGGAAATTGCATTGGGATATTTGGCGTTGCAATTGACGCTTTCGTATTTTCAGTCCGGTTGGGTGAAGGTGGTTAATCAAGACTGGCGTAGTGGCCGCGCATTGCAGCAGGTGTTTGCGCTGAGTGCTTATCCGGTGAGTGAGAGTGTGCGATTGTGGGCCGGGCGACCACAGATGCTTCAGGTGATGTCTTGGTCGGTGATGGTATTTGAGTTGCTGTTTCCGTTGTCGTTGCTGAATCAAACGTTATTAATTGTTGCGCTTGGTATTGCGGCTTTATTTCATCTGGCCAATGCTTTGTTGTTTGGATTAAATCGTTTTTTCTGGATTTGGCCTGCGGCGTTTCCGGTGATTATTTGGTTTCAGGCGCGGTTGATGAGCGTATTTTAATCGGCGATATACACTCCCAAGCGGAGCTTGGGAGCGAGGATTTAAATATTACAACGTAATTCGCTTTCCTTCTTTTGCTGCTTTAAAGATCGTTTCCAAAATCACAATATCTTTCATACCTTCTTCACCGGGAACAATAATCGGCGATTTATTTAAAATCGCGAGTGCATCATTATCCATTTGCCGTGCTTGCTGATTAGTGGGTGATGGCGCGAGTTGAATGCCATCGCTCGTTTTACCTTGTACTCCTGAATAGGATTGGAAGGGATTTAATTCATACCAACCTTTTTTGCAATCGGCGCGCAGTAAATTCATTGAGCGTGCATAACTTGTCGCGCATTTCGCGCGCGCACCGCTGGCAAATTCCAATTCAAATTCAGTCGTCTCATCAACATTTTTGTAAAGTTCTCGCGTGCTTTCCATTTTTGCTGTGACGGCGATGGGTTCTTCGCCAGCGGTGTAACGTGCGGCATTCAGTGGATAGACACCCATATCGTACATAGCGCCGCCTCCGAGTTTCGGATCGGCGCGCCAGCTGTATCCTGCATTGCCACTGTTGTAGCCCGCTTCAGCGATAATCGTTTGGATTTTTCCATAAGGTTTTTCTTTGGCGAATTGCATGATGCGCTGCGTATTAGGTTCATGCTGCATGCGGTAGCCAATCGTCAATTGCACTTTATTTTTTTTGCACACATCAATCATCGCTTGGCATTCTTTTGCATTCATCGCCATGGGTTTTTCGCACCATACATGTTTGCCCGCATTAGCGGCAATTTCCGTAAATTTTTTGTGCGTGCCGGTGGGCGTGACAACATACACAACATCAATGTCAGGGTTGTTGGCCAATTCATGCATATTGCTGTAGTTGTAGATGTTGTAATCCTTTAGCCCATAGTGTTTTTGCCACACCGGAATTTTTTCCGGTGAACCGGTCACTATGCCAGCCAGATAACAATGTTGCGTGAGTTGCAATGCGGGCGCGAGCAGGTCGCGGCTGTAATAGCCAAGCCCCACAAGCGCGACACCAACACGTTTATTCGGTGCGGAACTGGCAAATAATGGCGCTGCATGGGCGGCGATACCGAGCGCAGCTAGCGCTTTAAGCAATTCACGGCGATTAAGTTGAGCCATTGAGTGCCTCCAGGCAAGATCATCTCTCTAGTTGTAAGCCCCATCGCTTCATCGCGCAAACGGCTAAACAAAAAATTACCCTGCGTTAAAAAATCTAAAAATATCAATGGGCTACTTATCTTGCTTTGCGTTAACTTGACATGGGTTGTTTATCCTCTTTACTTAAAGTGCTGCTTGCGGCGCATGCCTATTTGAAACAGGGGATCAAACGTGCGATTAGATAAAAGATTGCTCAAAACGACGTTATTTATTCTTGGAGCATGCTGTACCGTGCATGATGCTTGGGCGGTCGCTGCAGAAGAGGTGCCCAATTCATTGAATGCCCGCCTCGCTGAAATTGAAAAGCTGGGCGAGAACCCGGTGATTGTGGCGGCGGTTGAAGCGCGGAATTCACGTGGTATGTCGATGGATGATATTAAGAAACGCGATGCTGAATGGATGGCGAATAAGGAAGGTATCGATGAGGGTATGCGCGAAATCATGGAGAATGACGCCGCCAAAGCGCTGCGGACGATTGAAAAATCAGAGCCTTACTACGTTGAAATGTTTGTGGTGGACAACCAGGGTGCAAATGTCGCCATGACTAACAAAACCTCGGATTTCTGGCAGGGAGACGAAGAGAAATTTACCGAAACCTTCAAAGGTGGGCAGGGTGAGGTGTTTATTGCTGCGCCCGAGTTTGATGACAGCGCCAATGCCTACCTCATTCAGGTATCGGTGCCGGTCAAATCCAGCGGCAGGACCATTGGCGCCCTGACCATCGGAGTCAATCTGGATATTCTGGCCGATGCGGCCGAGCGTTAAGCTGCATCGGCACCCCTATCACTGGTAGAATGCGCCACTTTTTGGGTCTTCCTGATCCCGATCCCAATTGTGGCGCCCTCTATGCAAACTCCTTCCTCCAGCTCCAAACAAACCGCTTCCGCTGCTCAGTATGAAGACTCCCGGCTGGTTCCGCTTTGGCGTGCATGGCTGGAAGTGGCAGGTAGCATGCCACTGGATAAGTGGCTGAAAAATACCGTGCGCCAATATGCCCACTCAGGGCCGACCTCTATGCCTGAGTATGATGAGGTCAAAAAGCACAACAAATTCAAAACCCCAAAAACCTTTGCCCCGAATGCCGAACCGGAGGCGGTCGAAAGTGCATCACTGAGCCTTGCAATGTTTTCTGCGCTGCGCTTTCAGCAATTAGCGACGGCGCTAGAGTTTGCCTACCGCAACCAGGAAACGGCGATTGATTGGTTACAGTGGGACTTGGAGTGGCAGCATCGGGATGTCCAGGCCATAGTGCCAGTGTCATTTTGGTACTGGGTTCAGTTGCGTGTGAATGGCGATCAACCGAAAAAAAATCAGGCGCAATTGCGCGACGCAGAAGATCGACGCAAATTTTTTAACCAGTTCGCTGCGCAGGCAACGCCCGAGAATTTCCACATCTATTTATTGTGGTACGGCTTGCGTCCGCAGTGGGCAGATTTATTAAACGCACGCAAAACTGTAAGCAATTGGGATGATAAAACCCTGCAACATTTTATTCAGCAACAAATCACCACACCGCCACTTTGGTTGCGTGTGCAAAAGAATGCTGATGTAGTTGATGTATGCGATAGCTTGCAGCGTCAAGGTGTAAAAGCACAGCTCGATGATCAACAGCGTTTATCGGCGCGCGGTGGTGTCGGTGTTCATTCGACGGAGGAATACAAAACCGGTGCTGTTGAAATTCAAGATATTGCCAGCCAACAAATTGCTTTAACCGTCGCTGCAAAACCTGGCCAGAAAGTCTGGGATGCCTGTGCCGGCGCGGGTGGAAAAACGCTCGCGATCGCAGCGCAAATGAATAACAAAGGTGCATTGGTTGCAACCGATTTGCATGAATACAAATTGGATGAATTAAAACGCCGTGTGAAACGCGCCGACATTTTTAATGTGCGGGCTTTTGTCTGGACAGGTTTGGAACCTTTGCGTTTGCCGAAAGAAATTGCGCAGCAACGCGGGTTTGATTGGGTATTGATAGATGCACCTTGCAGCTCCGCTGGAACCTGGCGCCGCAACCCGGATGCCCGCTGGCGTTTTGATGCCAATGACACCAACGAATTAATTCAGTTGCAGCAACAACTGCTCACCAATGCCGCACCTGCGGTAAGGGCAGGTGGGCATTTAGTGTATGCGACATGCAGTTGGCAAGTGAGTGAAAACGAACAGCAAATTGAATGGTTTGTGCAACAGCATCCAGAATTTAGCATCCAATCCCAACGCATTTTAGGTGTGCCGGAATTGGATTCGGATACTATGTTTGTTGCGGTGTTGGTAAACAATTCTTAAGCCAACAACGCTTGCTTACATCTCGGTTGTGACGACAATTGAGCCAAAGAAAATGTAGCGTGCAGATTATTGGCGCATTGAATACGACTATTACCCATAATCCACTCAATGTGAATTGCACTATTACATCTTGCCAAATGTCGCTAAACATAAAATTGAGGATAATATTGGCAATCATGCCAGTGATAATCGAGGCATAAACAATGGCATTTAATTGCCGGGGATTTGCGTCCCCATTATGAGTTTGCAGAAGATGGATTAGCAATGTGATTGCTCCGGCTAATCCAACACCACCGGCGATTATCCACAGTAAGAATAAAAGACCAGCCAGGTTGTCCTCAATATTATTAAAGAGATCAAATAGCCAGTAGGACGCAAAAAAGCATCCGGTTCCCCACAATAATGCGACGCAACTGAAACAGGCGATAAACTCGATAACGAGCATGGGTTTGATGATTTTTTTCATGATCTATTTCCTATTAGTGACAAGGTAACTCAATGTGGGCCGGTCTTTTTCCGGTGCTGTAATACTCTTCACAGAATTCCATTATTTGTTCTCGTGGCGTTTTTTGCTGGTAGAATTCTTCGCATACACTGAGCAATAAAATTGCAATGAGTGTGAGCGAAAAACGTTTGACCCAAATTGAATTCATCGCTATTACTCCTGCAGTCCCCGCATTTTGATATGGGTAAACACCAACACCATTCCCCCAAGTAACAGCAGCGTAATTCCCAAACGCATACTCACAAATAACATCGCCTCTTCAATGTATTCAGGGCCTGGTCCCCAGCTCAGGCTTAGCAGTGCTGTGCCCATAATGAGGAGTTCGGCGGTACGGGTATGTGCCTGTAAACCCGTGGGTCCGTTAGGGCAGTCATCTGCAGGTAAACTGGATTCCAATAATTGTTTACAGGTCAGGCGCACGGCGAGCCATGAGAGCGCTAAATAAATCCAACTGGATAACCAGTGAGGCAAACCCTCAATAACATCGATGAATTGCGGTGCAGCCAGCACAAGAATGGCAGGAACCAGTAAGCCGACTAACAACAGGCTAATGGGTAAACGTAAACAGGCAGAATTAAATAAGGTCATGGTGTGCTCCAATTGGAAATAGGTTGTGGTGAATTTATTGTTCTTCGGTGACCTGAACATCTGGCTTCCAATTGGCCAGTACGTACAACAAAATCATATGCATCGCGCCGAGCATGAGTGTGACCAGGCCAAGATTCCGGGTGAGAAAATAAAGCTGGCCATTCAGTTCGCCATTCGCCATGGCGGATGTACCCAGGTTCAGCACCAGTAAGATGTAGCCAATGTTGATCAGGTAATAGCCGATAAGTAGCAGGTTGTTAATGGCCAGCGCCAAGGGTTTATTGCCCACCAATTGATTGGTGAGAAAGATCAATCCATTTTGGTTGAGCAGTTTGCCGATGTGGATGGTGATCAGCAGGCTAATGGCAAGGTAGAAACAGTAGATGGCAAGATTCAGCATAAAAAGCTCCTGTTGTGTGGTAGGTACTGGCTGCGGTTACAGCGCACAACAGGGATTTTGTCGATCCGTGAGAGGTGGGGCTTCCGTTTTTATCGTTTTGGAATAAGTATTTATGCTGTCGTTATTTTCTTATAAAAAACAATGGCTTATAAAACTCCAAAATGATCATTTTGGAGTGAATGGAGAGCTTGAAATACCGTTTAAAGGAATTGATGAGTGTTAAGTGTCTGCGATCCCCATGCGCTTGCGAAATTGGCCCGGCGTTTCACCGGTCAGTTCACGGAATGCAGAGTAAAAGTTTGACTGGGTGCTGAACCCTACTGCTAGCCCAATCGATAACACCGAGGCCTTGGGTTCATTAACTAACTGCTGTTTGGCTTCATGGACCCGATGCTCGCGAATCAAGCGGGAAAAACTTTGACCGAAGTGGGTATTAATAAGCTCAGAGGTTTGGTGGCTGCTTAACGCGAGATTGTCAGCGAGGGTGGATAAATTCAGGTTTTCATCGCGATAGATTTTTTGCTCAAGCAACAGTCGCTTAAGTTGGCCTATCAATGCATCGCAATCGGCGTTTTTGAGTGTGGATGCTGCATAGCTGGCGGCGACTGCGTCGCAGGTTTTTTGAGTGATATCAGGAAAACGCAGTTGCAGGTAGAGCATCGCCAGCAGTGCCAATCCAATAAGATTGCTGTAGGCGATTACAAACCAGAACTCACCCACCCAAGGCGCCAGCAGGCCAATTAATAAAATAAATAGCGCTATGGCTGCAAATGCAGCAAAGGTTACGAACTCGAGTGAGAAATACTGACGCTGACCACGCAGTTTGAAAATGATCAGACACAACCAAAGCGCGTAACCGCAGCCGATACTAAATGCAATGGGAATACCGATTACACCGCTTAGCCAGGGACTGATTATTAATGGGATAAAATGCAATAGTAATAATGGATGATTGCGTGTATTGAATTGCAGGAGTTCGCGACTAAACAGGTAAAACGACGGAGCGGCAAGAAACAATATTGCCAAGTATGCAGCGTTATTGAAAATGGACTCACCCAGAGCAATCCATTGCCAGTGATGCCATTGCAATAGCGCAAGTGCAATTAACATTGAAGTGCATGCCATTTTAGAGAGCCAGGTTTTTTCAAATGCCCTAAACACTGACCAGTAAACCAGCCAGAAAAGCACAAGGCTCACAAACGAAAAACCGATCATCCATTGGCTGAGAAGCATTAGCATAACGTGTAGCTGCTCATATCTATTTCAGTTCCATCACTACACGGAAACCTAAATGCACATCAAAAATTTCAGTGCGGTGATAATCGCGAATGTGATTGGCAAGACGCTCGGCGTTGTCTTTGGCCGAGCCACCGCGCACGACATGTGAGTCACAGCTTTTTACTAACATTGCTTGTCCATTTTTCGGGTGCAGCGTGTAGTTGTCGGTAAAACAATCTTCCACCCATTCAGCGACATTGCCTGCGGTATCGTAAATACCAAAACCATTTGCAGGGTAGCTGCCAACAGGTGCT
>NZ_JBRFPI010000077.1:0-14290 GCF_053579595.1 Cellvibrio sp. | reverse complement strand
GTTTTTGCAGCAGTGGCGGCTTTATCTGTACCGCTCATTACGCCCATGATTTCATACCAAGCGCCGACCAAGGCTTTTCCGAGAGCAGGATTCTTTTTGAGGGTTTCGGTATTGACGATCATCAAATCCATAATTTCACCGGGGATTTGTGATGAGTCGAATACTTTGGTGCTGTTAGGTTGTGCAAGGATTTCGCTTAACAGAGGATTCCAGGTGGTGACGGCGGTGACATCTTTGGTGCCGTAAACGGCCACCATATCGGCGTCAGAGGTGTTGACGACTTTGACATCGGATTCCTTCAGACCGACAGTTTCCAAACCGCGCGCAAGTAAGTAGTGGGATACGCTCAGTTCAACCAGATTGACTTGCTGGCCTTTAATGTCTTTGAGCGTTTTTCCGCCTTTGAGTACAACCCCATCGTTACCGTTGGAGAAGTCGCCCACGATTAATGCCGTTGAATCTACACCGCCAGCAGCAGGGATGGTGAGCGCATCCATATTGGTCATTACACAGCCATCAAATTGGCCTGCGGTGTATTGGTTGATGGATTCGACGTAATCATTAATTTGTACAACTTCGATTTCGATGCCGTATTTTTTTGCCCATTTATCGACAATTTTTTGCTCGGCGCCGTAGCCCCAAGGCATCCAGCCAACATAGATTGACCAGCAGACTTTGAATGGTTCGGCAGCACTGGCGCTGGCGGCGGAAAGGGAGAGTGTAATGGCCAGTAATACTTTTTTTAGGCGGGATTGACGCAACATGAATAACCTCCAGCGGTTTTGGTGACATCGGCGCAAGCAAATGGGAGCACTCTGGCGATTAGGCCATTCCATCTCCCGGGCTTTTATCCCGCCGTGTAACCTCAAGACAGTTGCGGGCGTTTAGCCTTTTGCCTGCCTTGGGAGGTCGGAAGCTCTCGGACCAGACATCGCTTGATCAGATCAAGTGACCGGAACCCTAGCCTCCTATTAACAAATTGTGTGTACAGATTTGTTGAATAGCTAAAACCACCCAGAGTGCGAATCAGTTATTACAGGATGGCTATCGCAATATGAGTGCCAATTTTTTAATTGCCTGATTTTGATAGGGATTTGGGAGTTTTATTGAGGGAAGCTATGCCTTTATGTGTTCCATGGTGGGGCGCGATGCTGTGCGTGCTGGATTATTTTGGTGCGCTGGGCGTGCGGTTGCTTAAGGAACACTTATCCAAATGTTGAAAAATCAGGAATTACCTATCTTTCAAACGGCTGGAAAGGCTTCTTTGCGGCGATTTGCGCAGATCGTGCTATTTTTAATCTAACTGTGAGCTAATAGTCTTATTGTCTGGAAGAAATCTCACAAGCTGTTAAGATTGTCGCTCAGGATAACCTATACAAAAGACTCACTCATCTAGTCTCTAGGTTCGCAGGCACTGATTCCAAGCGCAGTTGACGCGTATCCAGCTTGGTAATAATAGGCCCTAGGGAATATGAAATTCATGGAAAAACACGGAATAACTATGCATAACTCAGGCTTACCTGGTTCTGATATTAATAAGTCTTCTCCGTATTCTGCGGTAGCCATGTCAGAGCAATTGGTCATTCAATATTTAAAACATTGCCGCGATTTAACGCGTGGCTTTGCTTACCGCGTTTTTCCTAATTTTTGGCGGCAGTGGTGTAAGCAGGTGCTGGAAATTGCCGAGCAGGCTAAATCCAATAAAGACCAGATCGCCCTCTACGAAACTCAAAATTTACTAGCAGCAGTACAGCAAGCGGCTGAACAAGAGTTCTGCCAGCATCTGGCCAATGGTTTTGTAAAATTCAAGAATAAATCCCTCAATACCCTTACCGGCGAAGAGCGTTTTAGCGGCGATATTCTTTCGTTGGTGGAGCATTCAGATCTTGAAGAAACCATTGCTATTACCTCTATTACGCATCGCGCCGACAATTTTTTTGCCGAGCAGCTCTGGGCATTGCAACAGCGGCTGGCGTTGTTAAATGATGGCGAAAAGATTGATGAGCGCGCTAACCCTGCCAGCCCGGTACAATTTTGTGAATCGCTGCGCAAGCTGCTCGCCAATCTGGATATTGATGTCAAAACCAAAATCATCGGCTACAAGTTGTTCGATCAAGACGTGATTGGCATGCTCGATGGGCTTTACGATGAACTGAATGATTACCTGATCCGCCAAAACCTGTTGCCCAATCTCCGCTTTGTTCCCGCCAGTGATAGGCCGGTTGATCACAAAACGGATGAGGCGATGCAGGATGATCCCTTCGAGCGCAACGACGGGCCAGCTGACGAGCAGCAACAAGCCGAAGAAGAACAGCAGCATCAGCGCCGTGCGAGCGATAAATTGCTCAGTGGTGCGCTCAACCCCAATGATATCCAATACCAAAACAGCCTGTTGAACGCGATCCGCCTGTTGCAAACCCATGTGACCCAGGCATTGCCTGCAATCCAGGCTGCACAGTTTAATCCCCAAGCGGTAGTTGCTGGTCAGGCGGCGAATAGCCCAGTGATCAACCCCAATGGGGCAGTTGTGGCAACCCCTGCAGTGCCTACAGCATCGCCCGCTAATTTACAGGTCTACACTCAAAATCAATTGGTAAGTGTGCTGGAACAGATGCAAACCCAGGCATTCAGTGTGACCCAACAGGTGCTGGCCAACCATGAGTCCGGCCCTGTGCCAATTGCACCGCAAACGGTGGCCGAGGTTGGCCGCAAGATGATGGAGCAGATTGCCAGCGAAAACGAAAATGGCGCAGTAGAAGCGGGCGATATGCAGACCATTGACTTGGTCGGTATGCTGTTTGAGTACATGCTGTCTGATGATCACTTGCCCGATTCCGTCAAAGCATTGCTCAGTTATTTGCATACGCCGTTTCTGAAAATCGCTTTTATCGACAAGGGTTTTTTTGAGCAACCTGAGCACCCCGCGCGCGTGCTCCTCAACAGTCTCGCCGAAGCCGGTGTGCGCTGGGTAAGCAATGACGGCAGCGACCAATACGATATCTTTACCAAGATCAAAACCACGGTGTTCCGCCTGTTGCAGGAATTCAAGAATGATGTGCGCATCTTTGCAGAATTGCTGATTGAGTTTAATGCCTACACCCACAATGTGGCGCGGCGCCAGGAATTGATGGAGCGTCGCGCGCTGGAAAAAGCCCAGGGCGAAGAAAAACTGCGTGAAGCGAAAATTCAGGTGAATAACGAGGTGCGAGGCCGCACCGATAATCGCGATATGCCATCGGCGATATTGCTGTTGTTGTTGCAACCCTGGTCGGACTACCTGTCTTTTGTACTGCTGCGCTACGGCGATAAATCTGATAGCTGGAAGCGCGCTCTGCAAGTAATTGACGATTTGCTCTGGACGCTGGAACCCAAAACCAAGCAGCCGGACAAAGTAAAACAAATGGAGCTGCAGGATGGGCTGCTCGCCTCCCTTGAGCGCGGTTTTGAAACTATTGGTTACGAACAAGCCAAGGGTCGCAAGCTGTTGGATGCGGTTGTCTCGCTCCAGCGCATGGCATTGTTAAGCCGTAAAGCCGAGCCTGCACCTGCGCCCATGCGTACGAAGTTGGAATCTTTGGCGGCAGAAAAAGCCGGACATACTGTGGCGCAGCTGCAGCCGGTATTGCCGGAAGAGGCCAAGATTGTTGATAGCTTAAAGATGGTGGAGTTTGGTACCTGGTTTGAATTTGATGGCGGCAAGCGCCTGAAGGTGGCCTGGTACAATAAAAAGACCCAGCACTATATGTTGGTCGATCAGCAGGGGCGCAAGGTGTCGCTCGCTGCTGGCCTGCAATTGGCGCGCGATATGCTCGCCGGCCGCGCCAAGATTATCGCGGGCAGCACCAAACCGTTTTTTGAGCGCGCCTTGGAAAACATTTATCACACCCTCAATGAACGAGCCGATACTCTTAAAACCGGTAAAGCATCATGACCCACAACTGCTCACGTGAACACGATAGGGAGTTGGAGCGCCATACGATCAATGGCGATGTTGATGTGTACGATAACCTGCGCGACCAATACATCGGTCGTCTGGTCAATATTCACACTCAGGGATTAATGATTGTTGGCGACGTCGCCATGGAGGAGGATCGCCTTTACACCCTGGATTTGCATGTGCCGGAACCTGTTAATGGGCAGATGGTGATCCAGCTGGGTGCTGATTGCCTCTGGGCGCGCGATGCGGATTTGTCGGGTAAACACTGGACCGGATTTTCGATTATTGATGTATCGCCGCAGGCAACTGAATCCATCCGCACACTTGTGGATTTGTTGGGTGAGGCTTATTAACCTTGCCCTTAAAACAAATCGGTAAACACAATACCCAGTGCAAACACTTCCATATCGGTGTTGTAATCAATCAGGCTATGGCCGTAGCCGTTAAAGTATTTCAGCTGTCCGCGCAAATTGGAGCTGATCGGAAAGCTCCAGCCCAGCTCTAACGCCCCTTTATTGTCCGCATGCAAATTGTTACGCAGCATAATGCTGTAGATGTCGTCGCGGTGTTGATAGGCGCCGTTAAGTTCAAAATTACCCATGTAATCAGTGATGTCCGGGTTGTCGTCACCATCCGGATCGCCGGGATACTCTTGCTCTGGCTCAGGAATGCGGTACCAGGGGTTGAGTGCGAAGGCAAAATTGCCACGCTCGAAGACCGTGTTCAGCATCACCCGGTTCCAACTGCGTGATAACAACCCACCTTGGCCATTGGATTGATGGTTCAGCACGACCTCGTTAAGCGCATTGCGAAACCCCAATATTTCCCAGTCATTGGAAAAGCTTAAAATCAATTCGGGCTGGTGGTCTGTCTCGCGGAAGGGTGCGGAATCTTTGTCGCTATACACCTGCCAGAGTGAGTGGTTGGTGTAGCCGAGGTAAAGATGGCCATTGTCGCCAAACAGGTCTTCACGCAGCAGAATCTTGATACTGAGTTGGAAGTCCACCTCCGTCTTGCTGAGGTCAAGCAGCGGTGATTCATCCTCCCTTTGGTAGGGATCGGTGTTGGGATGCTCGGTAAAGCTTAAGGGGAACAAATAGTTGCGTTTATGCGGCGTAAGCACAAAACGGCTGGAGCGGTTGAGCGCCTCTAGAGTCATGCGTTTTTGCAGTACCCAGTTGGCTTCTTGCTTCTCGTCCACTACCGGCGTTTCAATCACTCCCTGGCGCTGCTCGTGCAGCAGCAGGCAGGCCTGTTTTAATTCCGCTACCGTCATGGATTCTGCAGCACCCACCACTGAGGTTTGCAAGCAGTGGTTCATGGCTTCAGTACTGAGTTCAATAGTTGGCGCTGTGGTGTCGGCAGCGAGTGCAGACAAAGGGATAGAGGCAAATACCCCAATTAACCAGAGTTGACGCATAAAGGTTCCCTAAAATAGACAGAGCCCATTGTAGGGAGTGAGACCCAAGAGGCAAGTACTTTGATTAGTAGGATTGTACCCAGACTTCGATATCCTGCTCATGCCACTGGGTGAGGAGTTGCACACCTTCATCCACGACCTTCAAATACACATCGATAATATCGGTCGCCAGACTGAACAGGCGGCTACTGTCGGTGTTGATTTGATGCGCATTCACCACATCGCTCTCCACCATCGACAGTAAAAACTCCAGCTTGATCTCATAACTTTTGAGTTGGCCAAGCAGGCTCAGATCGCTGTCGAGCAGGCCTTCAAGGCGTTTGGTCTGGTGGCGCAGCTTCTCGTTGTTTACCCGTGTACATTGGATGACGTAGCGCAGTTTGCTGGCGAAATCTTTGTCGCAGTAGCCGAGTGCCGAGGCGTAGGTCGCCAGCGCACGAATACGGCCAATCTGCTCCGCCTCTGCCGGCATCAGGCGGGTCGCAAAATGCAGCACCTCAAGGTATTTAAAGCGGTTGGGATAGAGTGTTTCATCGGCGTGGATAACCTTAGGTTCGACCATCTCCGGCATGGATTGGGAGGTAGGTTGTTCCAGTTGTTTACCCAGTGCCGCCACCATGCTCAGCAGCTGTTCGATAAGATGGCAGTGCAGTTCGTAGTTATCGATCACCGCATCTTCCTGCCAATCGCGGCTGATTGTTAGCCAGGCATTGCTCAGATTTTCCTGGTCGCGCGGGCTGAGCAAGGCAGAGCTGCGAGCGGAAAATGCTTGCAGCAACTCCAGCCGACGTTCCAGTTGAACCTGCAAATGTGAAAGTTCATCGCGGAATTGCTGGTTGCCCCCGAGGGTGCCCATGGTCATACCGCGATGGCGCTGTACCGCCTTGATCATATGGATCAGCTGCTTCGCGAGCGTCAGTGCATCCAACCGCTGGTGATAAAGGTCGCAGAAGTGTGCAAATTGGCTTGAGCCTTTGCCGCGAGATGGTGCAACAGGGGTTGCGCCCTGTCTGTTGATGGTGCTTGCTGCCATTCTTTGCTTTACTCCAAATACCTGAAAACGCGGGTTTGGGTGCAGTTGATGCGCTTGTCTGGCGCGTTCTATTGCATCACCCGTTATCGACTTAAGACTACAGCAACAGCTATGCCAGACCACCCTGATGCTTTCTGCATAGGCAGTTACATTTCATTAATATATGATAAATGAGGCTAGTGATATTGAATCGCACGCCATATTTATTTGTTAATAACAATGATAACTACGCAGTAATTGGAGTTTTTGATGACCGCTAAGCCTGTAAAAAAGATCCTGATTGTTGGTGGTGGTACTGCGGGTTGGATGACAGCCGCCGCCTTGGCGCGTTGGTTGGAAAAGGTGGATATTCAAGTCACGCTGATTGAATCTGAACTCATTGGCACCATCGGCGTGGGTGAGGCAACTGTGCCAGGCATCCACCAATTCATCAAAGATTTGGCTATTAAGGAAAGCGAGTTTATCAAGGCGACTAATGCGACTTTTAAGTTGGGTATTAAGTTTGAACATTGGTCGGGTATGGATAAACATTTTTTCCATCCATTTGCTGGTTACGGCGTGCAAATTGAAGATCGCCCTTTTTATAAAACCTGGTGGTCGGCAAAAAATCAGGGCTATACAGAAGGGCTAGATAAATTTTGCCTGTGCACACAATTGGCTCAAGCAGGAAAATTTGCGCAGCCCAGTTTTGACGAAAATAGTCGCTTGGCCTGGTACAACTACGCTTACCATTTTGATGCGTCGCTATTTGCAAAATTTTTACGTGGTTATGCAGAGCAGCGAAATGTGAAACGTATTGAAGGCAAAATCAATCACGTGCAAGTAGATGCAAGCAGCGGCTTTATCCAGTCAGTTTCGATGGAATCCGGGCAGGTAGTCGAGGCCGATTTATTTGTGGATTGCACCGGTATGCCGGCATTGCTGATCGGTAAAACACTCTGCGTTGGCTATGAAGATTGGAGTCACTGGTTACCCTGTGACAGCGCTCTGGCAGTGCAGACCAATAGTGTGGTGGAGCCAGATCCTTTTACTCGCTCATCGGCGCGCACGGCCGGGTGGCAGTGGCATATTCCGCTGCAACATCGTGTGGGCAATGGCTATGTTTACTCCAGTCAATTTATTTCCCATGAACAAGCGCGCGAAGAATTGTTAAATAATTTAACTGGCGAATGCGTGACTGATCCAAAACTGATTCGTTTCACCACGGGAATGCGCAACGATTTTTGGTCCAAAAATTGTGTCGCGATTGGTTTGTCGAGTGGATTTTTAGAACCGCTCGAATCGACCAGCATTTCGCTGATCCAAACCGGCATCAACAAATTAACCAGCTTTCTGGTGAATTTTGAAATTGATGAAAAACACGTTGCCGAGGCTAATCGCCTGAATCGTTTGGAATACGAACGCATCCGCGATTTTATTATTCTGCATTACAAATTAAATGGCCGCTCCAATCCGTTTTGGCAACATGTCAGGGCGATGCCAATCCCCGCAACCCTCGAAGAAAAAATGGTGGCGTTCAGGGATTCTGGCAATATCAAAATGTTAGAACAAGAGTCATTCAAAGAGGATAGTTGGGTGAGTATGTATTATGGTTTCGGCTTGCAACCTCATGCACCGGCGCCGTTAACCGATCCCGAAAAAATCCAGGCGATCATGAATAAAATGAAAAGCGCTGTTGCAAAAGGCGTGCAGCTCGCTCCTTCCCATGCAGAATTTATCCAAACCATTGGCACTCCCCAAAACGATACTTCCCGATAAAACGACATACCCTAATCAGCACCTTCGCACCGATCCTGATTTCTTAGGGCTGTTCTGGCCAACACTTGTCCCCACTTACGGGCGGCAAGTGTGCCCTCATTTTTGCCTTTTCATATGCTTACAGAGCTCCGCTCCGGCCTTAATTGGCAACTGACAGGTGACGTCTTAATCGTGGTTGTTTCCTTTTGTAGCAAGTGTTTTGCGCTATTTGATGTCATAGGTAATAAATCTTGCACGTATAAAAACATTGGCTTAACATTGGGCGTAATAGTCATATATACCATATTAAAGCCATGACAATCTCTTGCAGAACCACAACATCTAGCGAGCGTATCAGCTCCACTTTGGCGCACAGCATTTATGCTGTGATGCTGATGTTGTGCTTGTTTGTTTCACATCGTGTATCTGCAGCCGTTCCTTTATCGATCTGGTTTGATCAACCCGCCAGTGATTGGGAGCGCGAAGGTCTGCCGATTGGCAATGGCGCTATGGGCGCAGTCATTGCCGGTGGTGTGCAGCGCGACCTTATCCAATTCAATGAAAAAACCTTATGGACCGGCGGCCCGGGTGCAGCAGGTTATGATTTTGGTTGGCCGGAACAACCGCAAACGGCAGCCCTGAACCAAGTCCGAAAAACCATCGCCACTGATGGCGCTATAGCGCCGGAAGCGGCCGCAAAATTGATGGGACGCAAAGTCACGGCATACGGTGATTACCAAACCTTCGGCGATCTGGTTTTAGACTTTGCTGGAAATGACAGCGATGTCACTCATTACAAGCGCGAACTCTCGCTTGCCGATGCACAAGTTAAGGTGACCTACGCGCAGGGCGGTGTGAATTACAAGCGTGAATATTTGGCGAGTTATCCCGCCGGTGTGATTGCGATAAAACTCAGCGCCGATCAACCGGGAAAAATATCTTTCACTGCTGGTGTCAGCACACCAGACAATCGATCGCTTATCACCCATGTTAATCAAGGTCGCATTACTGCTGCAGGTAAATTAAACAGCAACGGTTTGCAGTTTGAAGCGCAAGTACAACTGCTTAATCAGGGTGGTGCGCTGGAAATAATTGATAACAAAAAAATCCGCGTTGCTAATGCCGATTCGGTTGTGATTTTGTTGGCGGCAGGCACCGACTACAAACAGCAGTATCCACAGTATCGCGGCGCAAATCCGCATACACAATTACAGCAGCGTATCGATGCTGCAGCAGCAAAAAAATTTACTCAATTACAAGCGGAACATCGCACTGATTACCAAGCCTTATTTAACCGTGTGGATTTAACCATTGGCCAGGCAGCGCTTGAACAACCAACACCGGCATTGCTCGCACAGTATAAAAAAGGCAATCCAATCCTCGACCGTACACTGGAAGCAACCTATTTCCAATTCGGCCGCTACTTATTGATTGCCTCATCGCGTGCCGGTTCACTGCCAGCGAACTTGCAAGGTGTGTGGAATAACTCCATCACGCCGCCATGGAACGACGACTACCACGTAAATATCAATTTACAAATGAATTACTGGTTGGCAGAAACCGCCAACTTACCGGAACTGATGACACCTTATTTTGATTTTGTCGATAGCTTGGTTAAGCCGGGAACAATCGCCGCGCAAAAAATTACCGGTGTCAATCAAGGTTGGACACTTTTTTTAAATACCAATATCTGGGGCTTTACCGGTGTGATCGAATGGCCCACGGCTTTTTGGCAACCGGAAGCTTCCGCTTGGTTAGCGCAACACTATTACGAACACTATTTATTTTCGGGTGATGAGAAATTCCTGCGCGAGCGCGCCTATCCACTCATGAAAAGTGCGGCCGAATTTTGGTTGGCTTTTTTAATAAAAGATCCGCGCGACGGCAAGTTAATTGTCTCACCCAGTTTCTCTCCCGAACAGGGCAACTTCACCAACGGCGCTGCCATGAGCCAACAGATTGTATTTGATTTGTTGCGCAATACCCACGATGCAGCTGAAATTCTGGGCGATAAAAAATTCACTCAACAAGTAGCGAAAAAATTAGCCCAGCTCGACAGCGGTATCCGTATCGGCTCTTGGGGTCAATTACAAGAGTGGAAAGAAGATATTGACGATCCTAAAAATGATCACCGCCATATCTCCCATCTATTTGCTCTGCATCCCGGCAACCAAATTAATGCTCATAAAAATCCTGAATTATTGCAAGCGGCGCGCACCACACTTAACGCACGCGGCGACGGCGGCACTGGTTGGTCACAAGCCTGGAAAGTCAATATGTGGGCGCGCGCGCTCGACGGTAATCGCGCGCACAAAGTATTGGGCGAACAATTGCAGCGCAGCACACTCAGCAATTTATGGGACAACCATCCCCCCTTCCAAATTGATGGCAACTTTGGCGCAACCGCAGGCATTGTGGAAATGCTGCTGCAAAGCCACAACGGCGAATTGCATTTATTGCCTGCACTGCCAGCAGCTTGGCCTACCGGATCCGTCACCGGTTTGCGCGCGCGCGGCGGTATTACCATCGATATGAGTTGGGCAGATGGGCAATTAATTTCTGCACAAATTCACACAGTTAAAAGTGGAAAAATGTATTTAAGAACCGGGTTGATGTCAGAAAAATATTCTCTGACATTAGCGCAGGGTGGTACAGCCGTGGCACTGAAACGCAAGGGCACAAGTGGGAGTTTTATGGCACAGGGAGGAAGCACATATCTCTTAAAACGTTGGTCAATAGAAAACAGCGAGAGATAGCGTTAGGGGTAGTTCAATTATTCTAACTGGAGAACATCATGACAACTAACAATAAACATGTAATTAAAAAGCAGTTCCTGAAAAAACAATTGCCAATGTACATCAAAATGGCATCGAGCCTTTCGCTCGTCGTTGGTGCGATGGGCATGGGTTCCTATGCTTTTGCACAAGAGCCAGAAGCCGATGAGCAGGTTGAAGAAGTAATCGTAAGCGGACAGCGTGCGAGTATTCAATCAGCGCAAGATGTTAAACGAAATTCCAATGTGGTTGTGGACTCAATCGTTGCTGAAGATATTGGCAAGTTACCAGATCGCAGCGTAACTGAAGCACTGCAGCGTGTTCCCGGTGTAACCGTAGGCCGCTACACCAATAACGATGCCGAGCATCCTGCTGCTGAAGGTAGCGGTGTTGCCGTGCGTGGTTTGTCGCAAGTTCGTGCGGAATTAAATGGTCGTGATGTGTTCTCTGCCGCTAGTGGCCGTGGTCTCAGCTTTGAAGACGTACCGGCCGAATTGATGTATGCGGTTGATACTTACAAAAGTCCATCGGCCGATATGATCGAAGGTGGTTTGGGCGGCACAGTGAATTTGCGTACCCGTATGCCATTTGATGCTGATGGTCAGCAAATTAGCTTGTCTGCAAAAGCAAACCAAGGCGATCAATTAAAAGAAACCAATGGCGAATACTCAGGCTTATATAGTAATCGTTGGGAAACCAGTGCAGGTGAATTCGGTATTTTGGTTAACGCTTCGACTTCGGAATTAGCGAGCCGTTCAGATCAGGTATACAGTCGTGCATTTTTGCCTCGTGACATTAATGGCGATGATGTTTGGGTTTCCAAAGGTGTGGATTGGCGTCGCAACGATTATGCAAGTACTCGTGAAGGTGGTTACCTCGCTTTGCAGTGGGCACCTAATGACTCCACTGAACTCTACTTCACCGCATTCCAAAGCAAACACGATACTGTTTACGACGAAAACGCATTCTTCCTGGAAGGGGCAAATGGCGACCAAGCTTTGATGCCTACTGCTGCTGATGATTGGGTCTATGATGCCAACGGCGCAATGCAATCAGGTACTGTGACCGTTTCCAATCCTACGCTATGGGGTTTGGATTTTGGTACCAGCACACGGTTGGCTAATAATGTATCTACTTCCAATCATTACTCAACAGCCATTAATTGGTCACCGGACGATCATTGGAAATTCTCTGCCGATTTGCAATACGTGAGAGCAGAAGCCGATCAAGATGATTACACCTTGGGTTTGAAAGTGATCCCGGAAGAAGCCTATATGGATGGTATAGGTACCGAGACTCCATCAATCCTGCTTGATCCGGAATACATGGCAGATTTCTCAAATTACAGCCTTGGCCAAGAAATGACTCACTTCGAGCGCAATGAAGCTGAAGCGAAAACGGGTCGTTTTGATGCCGAATATGATTTTGATGGTGCAGTCATCAAATCGGTTAAAGCGGGCATGAGATATTCTGAAAAAACGGCAGATAATATTGATACCGGGTATGACTGGAATACTCGTTATGCAACCTGGTTCACCAAGTTGGATTGGAGCGGTTACGATAAAACCAATTTGCCGCGTGTTACTGCTAATGAGGCATCTACGTATCTGAATTTATATTCCTTCGGTGATTTCCAACGAGGAGATGTTGCTGTCCCTGCTGCAGGTTATTTGTATTCCAGTGCAGCGGTAAAAGATTTCATCGCAACAACCACTGCAATTAATGGTGATCGTGCAACTACCTGTGCGAATTACCAGTCTTGGATTTGTGATTCTATTTATCCGGATACTAACCGGTTAGAAAATCCAGGTTATGTTAATACGCAGGAGGAAACCACGACTGCCGCTTATGCAATGGTTAACTACGGCTTTGACGACCTGGCTATGCCAATTGATGGTAACGTTGGTGTACGCGTAGTTCAGACTGACAGTGTGGCGGTAGGTAGTTTAGTTGTTAATGAGTTAGCTGCCTTGGGAATTCCCTCATCCACAGAAGAGTTTGAAGCAAAAACGAACAAGACCCATGTGTTGCCCAGTTTTAACTTGAGACTGCAAGCAACTGATGATCTTTTTATTCGTTTTGCAGCGTCTAAAGCAATATGGGCCCCATCATTCAAAGACAAGCAAGCCAAGATTACACTTGCGAACTCAGTTAAAGATGGCGTTACAACGGCTACCAGTCTCAATGATTACAATTTCACTCTAACTCAAGATACCAACCCGTATTTGGAGCCAATGACGGCCAATCAATTTGACCTTTCCGCAGAATGGTATTTTGATAAAAGCGGTGGCATGGCTCATGTTGCAGTGTTCAAAAAGGACGTTAAAGGTTTCTTCCGTCGTGGTGTAACTCCATTCACATTTGATGCGGCAGGTGCAACAGTAACTGGTGAAGCAACATGGCTGGGTAATATTGGCTCCGGAGACATCAACGGATTGGAAATAGGTGTGAGCAAATTCTTTGATTCATTACCTGCACCATTTGATGGATTGGGAGTACAAGCAAACTACACTTACATTGATAGTAAAGCTGATATTCCTTTAATCACCCAGCCTCAAACGGGTGATACTCATGCAGGAGCATCTCCTCTTGATACTGATCGCTCCACATACGGTCAAATGCCTGTGGATCAGTTGTCAAAAAATGCATTCAACCTTGTTGGTATGTATGAAAAAGATGGCTTCTCTGCGCGCTTGGCTTATTCATGGCGCAGCAAGTATCTGATCACTTGGGGTGGTAATGGATTTGATCCAGACTTTAATGATGGCGCTGGTGGCAAGGCGCGTTTGCCTGTTTATAACGATGACTACGGCCAACTAGACGCATCTGTCAGCTACACCTTCCTTGATAACTACACGGTTACAGCAGAGGCCACTAACTTGCTGAAAGAGAAAACCGTTGGGATTATGGATCAAAATGCTGCCGGCGATCATGTCGCATATTCCTATGCACAAGATGCTCGGTTCGCTGTAGGTATTCGTGCCAAGTTTTAATGAGTTGTGACGCTAGAGCCTTGCTCCGAAAGGGGCAAGGTTTTTTCATTTTTGTTGCACCAAATTCATTAGTAAATGTTATGTAAGCAAGGGTAAAAACTTCAAGACATGCTCACTTATACGGGAAATATTTCCGGTTTTATCAGATAATAAGTCTCCCCTGATTTTTTAGCCAATATCTAGCTGCAAAAAATATAACGAGAAATCACTACAGGTCTTACTTATGTCAAACACGTTTTTAATTAAAAAAAACTGGCATCGAATTGGCGCACTATTGAGTGTGATGTTTTTCTCTGTCATCACTCAGGCGGCAGAATTGCCGCAGCTGGTGACCAAAAATAGTCGCCACACGCTTATGGTGGATGGTGCACCCTATTTAATGCTCGGAGCGCAAAC
>NZ_JBRFPI010000076.1:0-14360 GCF_053579595.1 Cellvibrio sp. | reverse complement strand
CCGATGGGGCGCCGGGCGCACCGGGTGCGATTGAATCGGCGGGAGCACTTGAGCTTGTCGATGAATGATCGGAGCAGGCGGATAACAACAGGCTGCTGATAATCAGCGGTAATAGATTTTTTTTCATGACAAGTCTCTCGTGTTTTATGCCGGTGGCGGGTTTTAAGTGACAGCTAGTTGATTTTATGTTGTTAACTTATCTGTCATTGCTGTTTGTGCGGTGATGTAGCGCATTGATATAAGCGCTACCCGTCATAGCAGAAATGACTATTTCATCACCTTAGGCCTTGGCTAGAATCAACTCAAGTGCGTGCATACGTATTCAGCCTGCATACGTATGCATGAAAGACTAGTTCAGGTTTTTTCTGTCTGCGTGAATTATTGGTGGTTTATGAATACGTATTCTATGGTTTTTGTAATGCAAAAACCTGCCTTGGCGACTTGCATACGTATGTAGTCACTTGGCGAAAAAATATTGCTCGCGTATGTTGTTATTACGCAATACGAACACCGCAGTTCTTGTTTTAGTACCTGTCGTTTTTTTAATGGTAATTCTGGTGTTCATGAGATCAATAACAAGAGATTCAATCAAATGACAACAACTCCCTGGTGGCGCGGTGCGGTGGTATATCAGGTATATCCACGCAGTATGATGGACGCCAACAACGACGGTATAGGTGACATCCCCGGCATTATTAGCAAACTCGACTATATCGCGAGCCTTGGGGTGGATGCGATCTGGGTGTCGCCGTTTTTTAAATCGCCAATGAAAGATTTTGGTTACGACATCAGTGACTACCGCGATATAGATCCAATTTTTGGCACGCTTGCCGACTTTGATGAATTGATTGCCAAGGCGCATGCGCGCGGCATCAAAATTATTATCGACCAGGTGTTGAGCCACACCTCTGATCAACACGCCTGGTTTTTGGAGAGCCGCGAATCGCGCGACAATCCTAAATCTGACTGGTATGTGTGGGTCGATCCCAATCCCGATGGCACACCGCCAAATAACTGGCTGTCCATTTTTGGCGGCTCAGCCTGGGAATGGGAGCCGCGTCGCTGCCAATATTTTTTACACAATTTTTTAAAATCCCAACCGGATGTGAATTTCCACTGCGCCGCGGTGCGCCAGCAAATATTGGCTGAAGTGGAGTTCTGGTTAAAGCGCGGTGTGGATGGTCTGCGTCTGGATGCAATTAATTTCTGCTTCCACGATAAAGAGTTGCGTTCCAACCCGGTAAAACCGGAAGAAGAGCGCAAGGGGCGCGGGTTCTCATTGGATAACCCCTACGCTTTCCAAAAACATATTTACGACAATACCCGCCCGGAAAATATCGCGTTTTTGGAAAGTTTGCGTGCCTTGATGGATCGCTACCCGGGAACAGTGACGCTCGGTGAAATTTCTGCCGACGATTCACTCAAAACCATGGCGGAGTACACCGCCGGTAATTCGCGTTTGCACATGGCGTACAGTTTTGAATTGTTAGTTGATAAATTGTCCGGCTCCTATATTCGCGAAACCGTGGAGACGCTGGAGAAAAATTTATCGGAAGGTTGGCCTTGCTGGGCCATTGGTAACCACGATGTGCGCCGCTTTATGTCGCGTTGGGGCGGTAAAGAACAGTCGCCGCAATTAGCCAAAACGCTCAATGCACTTTTATTATCGCTGCGCGGAAGCGTATGTAGTTATCAAGGTGAAGAGTTAGGTTTGACTGAGGCGGAAATTGCGCAGCACGAATTGCAAGATCCGTACGGTATTACCTTTTGGCCGCGCTTTAAAGGTCGCGATGGTTGCCGCACCCCGATGCCCTGGAATCACACAGAAGCGCATGCCGGTTTTTCGCAAGCACAAACCTGGCTGCCAATTCCCGCTGCGCACAAAGAGCGTGCAGTTAGCCTGCAGGAAGATGATAAGGGGTCAATACTGAATGCGTATCGAACCTTTATGCAGTGGCGTAAACAACAACCCTGTTTGCGTTTAGGCGACATTCAGTTCGTTGGCGCAGCAGAGGATTATTTGGTATTTATTCGCAGCTTTGATAACGAAAAATTGCTTTGTGCATTTAATTTTTCCGCCAATGCACAAACTATTTCACTGAATGGCAATTACCATTTGGAAAAAACGGAAGGACACGGTTGTCACTCGGTGGTTACACAAAGTAACAATTTGTTAGTTCCTGGTTATGCCACAGTAATTTCCCGCGTGGTCTAGTGTTTGTCTTGTATGTAGTTGTTCTCCTTGTCGTTAGTCTCGCTTGATAGAGGGCTTTATGCCCTCTTTTTTTATTTTCTATTTCAGTTTTTCGTTCAACTTCTTTATTGCTATCTGCACTTTAAAAATTTTTGTTTATTTGATTTTCGCTTTTCAATCGTTGGATTGGAAAAATTAATCAACTAGGCTTATGCGGGAGGCAGGGAAATAAAGAATCTTTGCAGAGTGAAAAGTAAATGCATACGTATGCGGTGTTTTGAATACGTATGCATTCTATTGTGAGAGGTGCTGCCTAAGGCCTACTATCATTTTAGCGACAGAACCCTCTGTACAGCGTATAGATAAGTTGTTGTACGCATAATGTTAAAAATAAAAGATAGCTTCGCGGAGAGAAAATCATGAAGAAACACAAGTTTAACCACATGCTTGCATTGGCGACCACAATGGCGCTGGTGTCGGGCTCGCAGACAGTGTATGCACAACAAGCTGCTGAAGAAGTGGAAGAGATTACTGTTACTGGTTATCGTGCCACTGTATTAAATTCTATTGATACCAAACGCCAATCTGACGTAGTTGCTGACGTTGTTGATGCATCTGCGGTGGGTTCATTGCCACAAGTATCGATTGCTGACGCCTTGGGCCGTATCCCTGGTGTAACTACTGTGCGCGATTCCGGTCAATCATCGCAATTGAATATTCGCGGTATGAATGGCGACTTTATTCAAACCACACTGAATGGCCGCGAGCAAGCGACTACCAGTTCTTACACTGAAAGCTTGCGTTGGATGTCATTCGACCAATATCCCGCTGAATTAATTAGTCAGGCTGCGGTATATAAATCACCTAAAGCATCGCACATTGAAGGTGGTGTTGCGGCAGTTGTTGAACTCAAAACCGTTAACCCATTGCAAGCAGCGAAAGAGCATAACTTCAATGCTGGCGTACGTTTGTCGCATAACGATGATGCGACTGGCGATACCGGTGGTGAGCGTTATAGCCTCTCTTACCAAGGTAAATTTTTGGATGACACTTTCGGTGTAGCTCTGGGTTATTCCAGCCTGACTCAACCGAACAACTTTGACGGTTCGCGCGCCGCTGCCGATGGCCAGATTGGATATGCTTCTGCCAATTCTGATTTTGCGCGCGCCTATCAATTCCAAACCGGTTACGGCGATGACCAGCGCGATGCATTTATGCTGACCACTGTGTTCCAACCAAACGATTTTTTCAAAGCGCAATTGGATTATTTTAAATCCGAATTTGAATCTGAAGATAAACGCCATGGTGTGACTGTAGGTGGTTTGTCGAATGCCACAGCCACCAATGGTGTGATCAATATTGGCAACCCGAAAACCACCGGTGATTCGTCTCCCTGGATTGAAGCGCGCACCGAAGACCAGTCCACCAATGCTGACTCAGACAGCCTGGGTTTGAATCTGGAATTTAATTTAACCGATGCCACCACACTCACGCTGGATTACACCAATAGTAAGGGTGACAAAACCCGTAAAGATCGTTTGGTATCCATGCACGCGTATCAATTTGGTACTGCTACTGGCAACTTGAATGGTGCAAGTGTGACGGGTGCTACTTGGGAAGAGTTGGCTGGCCAAACGATTTCCATCACCGAGAATGGTGAAAAAACGCCAACGATTTCATTTAATAATCCTGACTTGCTGACCAGTTCCAATATGCGTTTGTCGCGCTACGAAGAATACCCACACGTTTACACCGACGAAGTGGAAAGTTTCAAAGCCGATCTGAAACAAGAACTGGAAATGCCGCTGATTAAATCCGTTGAGGCGGGCGTGCGTGTTTCCGAGCGCGTGTTTGATTCACGCCGCGGTACATTCCTTTACGGTGCGCGCGATGGTCAATTCCGCTACGTCGATGGCAATGGCGATTGGCAATCATACTGCGCTGACAATATCACCGAACCGTTCCTTGAATGTCAGCCACAAGAAATTGATGGTTTTGTTTCAGTCGGTTCAGTTGATGGTGCACCAGATCACTTCGTTGTGAACATGCAGGGCTTGGCCGATGAACTTTTTGGCGCGGGCAATTATCAAGGTAAGCAAATATTCAGCCGCGATTGGACGTTTGTTGAGTCAGGTGCGCTGGAAGAAAAAACCGATGCATTCTACTTGATGGCGAATTTGGAAACCGAATTGGGTAGCATTCCTGTGACCGGTAATATCGGTGTGCGTTATGTGAAATCCGATGTGAAATCCAAAGGTGTACAAAACGTTGGTGCCGGTAACGGCGAGTCAATTACCGATGATGTTGGTGTTACCCAAACCAACTACAAATACGTTGAGTACGGTCCCGAGTTTAGCGATACCTTGCCAAGCCTGAACCTGAACTTTGCATTGACTGATAACGATGTATTGCGTTTTGCGGCGGCAAAAGTAATGGGCCGTCCACCAGCGGGTCAATTGAAAGGTGGCGCGGGTTCCTGGAACGGTGGTGATCGCGGCGGCAACCAATACAACGTGTGGACCAAAGGTTCTCCATATCTGGATCCATTCCGCGCTAACCAATTGGATTTGTCTTACGAGCATTATTTTGACAATGGCGGTGCAGTGACCGTTGCGGGCTTCTGGAAAGATATCGAAAGTCTGGTAGAAAATATTTCCTACAATCCAGCCATTCAACGCGACAGTAACGGCAACCCCGTGTTAGATGGAAATGGCCAGGTAGTTGTCACCGAAGACACTCTGCCAATCTTCCAGGCAAACGGTTTGGAAATTCCAGCGGGCATGGTCGCAGGTACTTACCAAACTGCGGTGAACAACGAGAAGGGCGGTTATATTCGCGGTTTGGAATTAGCCGGTACTTATACCTTTGACGCATTGCCTGGTATTTTTTCTGGCTTAGGCACAACCGCAAGCTATTCTTTCACTCAAAGTGAAATGGAAATTACCGGTGGCTCGCTGTTTACGGACAAGCTGTCATTGCCTGGTCTTTCAGAGAATGTGTGGTCGGTAACGGCATTCTGGGATATCGGCCAATTCAGCACTAACGTCAACATGCGTTATCGCGATGAATACGTGTTGAATATGCCAGTACCAGGCAGTTCTACACCCGTACTGGGTCAGGCTTACACCACTGTGGATTATCAAGCGTCCTACGCGTTCGACAATGGTGTAGATGTGGTGTTTGAAATCACTAACCTGACGGATGAACCAGTGGTGTTGTCTTACGGCCAGGAAGGTCGCTTGGGCGAGTACAAAACCTTTGGTCGTCAGTACTATGTTGGTGTGAACTACAAGTTCTAATAGTCTGCAGTAACACTGGGTAATCCCAGCGGCAATCAGGAACCGCCCGTCGAGCCCACTTGACGGGCGGTTTTTTACTAAATGGCAGTGATGGATAGGTGTTGTTATGAATGGCAAACGTGTGTTGATTTTGGGTGGCGGTACGGCGGGTTGGATTACGGCGAATTTAATGGCGACCCATTGGCAAGACAAAGGCTTTGACATCACGTTGGTGGAATCACCGGACATTGGCATCATCGGTGTGGGCGAAGGCTCAACACCACCGTTAAAACATTTTATGGATGTGATTGGTGTTGATGAGCAAGAGTGGATGGCCGAATGCAAAGCCACTTACAAAACCGGCATCACCTTTAAAGACTGGTCAATCAAGCCGGGATTTACCGACTATTTTCATCCATTTTTATCGCAGCCCGATCAATTTAGCGCACCGGCTTTTTTTCACAACAGTCATTTGCGCCGCAATGGCGTAGATCTGGAAGGTCATCCCAATCACTTTTTTTTAGCCACTGAATTGGCGCGGCAAAAATTAGCACCTATAGCACCGCCCAATTTTCCGTTTGAAATTAACTACGGCTACCACTTTGATTCTGCGCTGCTGGGAAAATTTTTAGCCAGAGTCGCAGCGCGTAAAGGTGTGAAATATATTCAAGCGACCTTGCAAGAAGTTGTCTTGGCCGATGATGGCAGCATCAATTCACTTAAGATGCGCGATGGACAACAACTGCATGCCGATATTTATGTGGACTGCACCGGCTTTAACAGCGAGTTGTTGCAAAAGGCACTCAAGGTTCCTTTTATCAGTTGTGCTGATACCTTGTTTAATGATTCGGCCGTGGTGTTCCGAACGCCCCAACAAGAACAGATTGAAGTGCAAACAATCGCGACTGCGTTGAAATATGGTTGGGCATGGAAAATTCCACTCACGCACCGCAACGGTAATGGATATGTCTACAGCTCGCGTTTTTGCGACAAAGACAAAGCCGAAACTGAATTCCGTGCACATTTGAATTTATTGGATGCCGACATAGAAGCGCGACATTTGAAATTCAAAGTAGGGCGTGTAGCGGAGCAATGGCATAAAAACTGTTTGGCGGTTGGTTTGGCGCAGGGTTTTATTGAGCCGCTCGAAGCAACTGCACTGGATATGGTGCAAGAAACCGTTGCGCGTTTTATTGAGGCCTACAACAACGGCAATTACAGCGACCAATATCGTCAGGAATTTAATCATCGTATCAATTTACGCTTTGACGCAGTGCGCGATTACATCGTCTGCCATTACCGCATTTCTTCGCGCACAGATACAGATTACTGGATTGAAAATGGTCGCAATGAAAAAATTTCCAATTCCCTGCGTTCCATTTTGACGAGTTGGATGCAAGGTAAAAATATAACCGATGAGTTGGAGCGCCAAAAGCTCGATGCCTATTTCCCCAATGTATCCTGGAGCTGCCTGTTAGCGGGCAAAGGTATTTATCCAACCCAGGCACAATTAAAACCGGGTAACGAATTGGCGCACCAATACGATCTGAATAATATTCATCGCTATATCCAGGGTTGCGCACTCAATTTCAAGCCACATATGGAGCAGTTAGCCATGCTGGAAAAGGCAGCGATGAAAGCTGCATGATCAAGTAAGAGAAAAGAGCATGAACATAATAATTAAGGAACATTTCCCTATGCATAAACCTTCTCTTTCTGGATTGCTGGTTCTGTTCTGTACACTGCTATTTTCCTATCCGGTATTTGCGGAAGGCAGCAGCGCCGTAGAAGAAAATCGCTATGCGATCAAACATCTCGAACCTGCCAACTGGTGGGTGGGTATGAACTACCATCAGGTAGAGTTGATGGTGCACGGCGATAATATCGGCGCAACGCAACCGCAGATTAATTATCCCGGCGTGCAGATACTTTCCGTTATGAAAACGGATAACCCCAATTACTTATTTGTCACTATCGATATTGCCGCGCACACCAAACCTGGAAAATTCCCCATTGAATTTCAGCATGATGGAAAAATCCAGAGTCGTTTTGAATATGAATTGCTGGCGCGCGGAAAAAACTCTGCACAGCGACAAGGCTTTTCACCAAAAGATGCCATTTATTTAATTACTCCGGATCGCTTCGCTAATGGTGATGCTAATAACGATGCCGTTGCCGGATTAATCGAGCAGCCAGATCGCACGTTTAAAGGCGGCCGTCACGGTGGTGATATTGCCGGCATGACGCAACATCTGGATTACATCGCCAAGATGGGTTTTACCCAGATATGGCCCAACCCGCTGACTGAAAATAATCAGCCGCAATATTCCTATCACGGATATGCCGCGACCAATTTGTATTTAACCGATGCGCGCTACGGCACCAACCAGGATTTTAAAAATTTTGTCACCAAGGCAAAACAAAAAGGCATTGGCGTTATCCAGGATGTAGTGCTCAATCACATAGGTTCACACCATTGGTGGAATCGTGACTTGCCCGCTAGCGATTGGTTAAATTTACAAAATGCGCCCATGTTTACCAATCATCGCCGCACCACTGTGCAGGATCCTTATGCTAGTCCACTCGACAAACGCCTATTTGTCGATGGTTGGTTTGTGATCTCCATGCCCGACTTGAATCAGCGCAATCCGCATCTCGCTAATTATTTGATCCAAAATAGTCTTTGGTGGATTGAATACGCAGGTTTGAGCGGCATCCGCGAAGATACTTACGGTTATGCCGATGAACAATTTTTATCGCGCTGGGCAAAAGCGATTATGGATGAATATCCCAATTTTAATATTGTCGGTGAAGAGTGGAGCACCAACCCTGCAGTCGTTGCCCACTGGCAGCGCGGAAAGGAAAATAAAAGCGGCCATGTATCGTATATGCCGAGTGTAATGGATTTTCCAATCCACGAAACTCTGCGCCAGGTACTACTGGAAGAAGAGTCTTGGGATAAGGGTTTTGTTCGGCTGTATGAAATGCTGGCCAATGATTTTGTATATGCTGATCCGTTTAATTTGGTTGTTTTTCCTGAAAATCACGATACCTCACGCATCTACTCTGTATTAAATGAAGATCTCGACCTGTTCAAAATGGCAATGGTGTATACCGCAACCATGCGTGGGATCCCGCAATTTTATTATGGTTCGGAAGTATTGTTGACCAGCCCTAAAGAACGCGATGATGGTGCCGTGCGCGCGGATATGCCGGGTGGTTGGAAGGGCGATACCAAAAATGCATTTACCGGTACAGGATTAACTGCCAAAGAAAAAGAAAGTCAGCAGTTTATAAAAACACTGCTGAATTGGCGAAAAAATTCCGAGGTTATCCATCGCGGCAAGTTGCGCCACTATGCACCGGAAAATGGTGTTTATGTCTATGTCCGCTATCTGGACAATAAAGCCGTAATGGTGTTGCTCAATAAAAATAAGCAAGCGGTAACACATCCTTTACTCGCCTATCGTGAATTTCTGGATGGCAAGAAAAAAGCAGTTGATGTGCTCAATAAGCGCAAGGTGGATATCACCAAGCCATTGTCGCTTGCCGCTAAATCGTCGCTGATTATTGAGCTGCAATAGAATTGTTTTTACAACCCGTGGCGCTCAGCGTGCTGGCCGCTCTTAATTCCTCACTCCCGAGTTCTGCTTGGGAACGCCCATTACTCCAACGCGTGAATATCAAATGAAAATCTTCTTGTTGGTAACCTTGATGTGCGTGGCTGTCATTGGCTGCACACACGTCGATAAAAACAAACATGCAAAATCCACTGCATCCGGGCAAGGTAAACCCGTTGTTTACCAAATCTTTACCCGCCTTTATGGCAACACCAATAGCACCAATAAACCCTGGGGCACCATTGAAGAAAATGGGGTGGGAAAATTTAATGATATTAATGAGGCCGCGCTTAAATCGATTAAAGAATTAGGCGTAACCCACGTGTGGTACACCGGTGTGCCACACCATGCGGTGATCCGCGATTACACCGCTTATGGTATTAGTAATGACGATCCGGATGTAGTGAAAGGCCGCGCCGGTTCGCCTTACGCAGTAAAAGATTATTACAACGTAAATCCCGACCTTGCCGAGAATCCCGCCAATCGTTTGCAAGAGTTTGAAGCCTTGATTGCGCGCACCCATGCGCAGGGCATGAAAGTGATTATCGATATAGTGCCCAACCATGTGGCGCGCTCCTATCAGTCACTAAGCAAGCCTGTCGGTGTAGAAGACTTTGGTGCACGTGATGACAAGCGTGTTGAATATGCGCGCGATAATAATTTTTATTATGTGGTGGGGCAAAATTTTAAGGTGCCCGATTTTAAAGGCAGGGAGGCGCAGAATAACTATCGCCCACTGGGCGGTGAAAACCATCCGCTCAGCGATGGACAGTTTATAGAGAAACCCGCGAAATGGACCGGCAATGGCTCGCGTCTCGCTCAGCCGAAATTTGATGACTGGTATGAAACGGTAAAAATTAATTATGGCGTTCGCGCAGATGGCAGCAAAGATTTTCCTGAGCTGCCTGCTGGCTATGCGCAAAAAAATGTCATTGCCCACGCGCAATTCTGGCAGGGAAAATCCGTGCCGGATTCCTGGATTAAATTCCGCCAGATCGCCGAGTATTGGTTGGCTAAGGGTGTAGATGGTTTCCGTTTTGATATGGCGGAAATGGTACCGGTGGAATTCTGGAGCTATTTAAACTCCTCAATCAAACAAAAAAATCCCGACGCTTTTTTATTGGCCGAAGTCTACAACCCGGCGGAATATCGCAATTACATCCGCTTGGGGAAAATGGATTATCTCTACGACAAGGTGGAAATGTACGATAGTTTAAAAGCGATTATGCAAGGCAAGGCGAGTACCGATGTTATCGCCAGTGTGCAAGCGGGTATGAGTGATATTGAAGAGCACATGCTGCACTTTTTGGAAAACCACGACGAGCAGCGCATCGCCAGCCCGGAGTTTGCCGGTAGCGCGGAAAAAGCCAAACCGGCGATGGTGGTCTCGGCATTAATTAGCCGCTCGCCTACGATGGTGTATTTTGGTCAGGAAGTAGGTGAGACGGGTGCATTGGATACGGGTTTTGGTGATCCATCGCGCACTACCATTTTTGATTACGCGGGTGTACCTGCGCACCAGCGTTTTATGAATGGCGGGAAATTTGATGGCGGTTTGTTGTCTGCTAAAGAAAAAGATCTGCGCGGGTTTTATCAGCAAGTGCTAAATCTCTCGCTGCAGGAATCCGGTTTTGGAGGTGAGTATCTGGAATTGCATACGCACAATCGCCAGCATACGCCGGGTTATGATGGGAGTATATTTTCGTTTGCGCGCTGGAGTGATCAACAACACTGGATTGTGGTGAGCAATTTCAGTGCAACGCAAACGCGTCAATTTAATTTGCAATTGCCTGATTCGCTGGTGAAAGCCTGGGCTTTGCATGAGCGTTCTTATCGCATTGCATCGCGTCTGGGTGATAAATCTGCACCATTGCGTTTGCAGGTCAATAACGCTGGCGCTAGTCTGGCTTTGCAGTTGGCACCTTTGGAGTCTCTGGTATTGCAATTGATACCTGAATGAAATGGATAAATTGAGTAATAAGTTATTATTTTTAATAACATTGAATTCATAACAATACTTTTTTAATCGTTACATGGCCTAGCTCGGCCTGTTACTTGTCATTATCGAATGCGCCTGTGGATACATCCCGGCGCATTTTTTTTTGTTATCAATAAAAAGTGTTACTTTTCTTCATGTTTTTTGCTTTTGCATACGTATGCAATTTGCAAATTATCCCGCCGTTTTTTCTGCATACGTATGTAGTTTGCGAATCGATTTTTGCATCCATAGACTAAGCTTTGAGCTAGAAATTTTTTAATAGTCATAACAGAGAAAATTCCTTTTTATTTTTTTAGGGTATCCATACCCCGCATGTTGGTGTGCATTTTTTTTGCGGCCAGCTCGCTGTTTTCCATTCAGGTTCCTGCTTTCACATTGTAAAAATAATTAATTGGGAGATAGTCAAGATGTTCAACTCACGAACTTTCAATGCACGGCAAAGGTTGGGGCTAATTGCTCTGGCGCTTGGCGTGTTGTCATTCAGTGGTTGCGGTGGTGGCGGTAGCGGTACAGATAATTCTGTCGCAGAGCTGCCTGCGTGCCGCGATCCATTGGTGATTCGCGCAGATGGCACCTGCGGCGCTGCACTTCCACCCGTGGAATTACCGGCTTGCCCGGATGGCACTGTGCGCAATGCTGCAGGCGAGTGTGTAGTGCCCGATTTTCCATTGCCAACCCGGATGCCGGGCGCCAATGAAGTGGTCATCTACGTTAACAGCGAAGAAAAAGATTTTTCCGGTTACAACCTGCATCTTTGGCAGAGTTGCGGCAATGGCTGGGGTGACAGCATAGTGGATGGTAAGGGCACGACTTACCCGATTCCCACCACCTGGCCGAATGGTCCTCATGTCACCAGTCAGGATTCCGGTAGCGTGGGTATTACACACGACCCCTATTACGGCGCATTCTTTGTCATTCCAACGAGTGCACTGGGTAGCTGCGGTAATTTTATTGTCAAGACCCCCGGTGGCGCCGCCCAGACGGGCGACCTGCAAATCAATATCAAGCGCGATGGTTCCGGCCAGTTCGACCGCATGGGTTGGGTGATTATCAACTCGGCCAATATGCGCAACAGCCGCTTCAGCACACTGCCTATTTGTATCAATGATGTGTGCACCCTGGAGCGCCCACTGCTGAGCATTAGCGATGTGGAGGCCCATTGGATTAGCGCGCGCACCATTATTTGGAACCGCGAATTTTCGGCGAGCAAAAAGGTGGAGCTGTATAACTCTACCGCTGGTGGCATGGCGCCAGCGGCGGATGGCAAATTGACCGGCGGCAGCCTGCTGGCGCAATTGGGTGCCGGACGCCCGATGACCGATGATGAGCGCGCACTGGTGCCGCATCTGGCCAATTACATTGCATACGACCTGCCGACATCCGTCAGCCTGGATGCCATCAAAGCCGCGCTGAAAGATGAGCTGATTATTATTGGCCGCTACGACTCGGTCGAGGAAGCCGGTACTGTTGAGCGCGGTCGCGGTACTCGCATCCAGGTTGCCAAAGCGCTGGATGATCTGTACACCAAAGGCAGTAATGACGCTGATGAAGCGAAATTGGGTGTGAGTTACAGCTCAGGTGTGGGCGTGTCTGTGTGGGCGCCAACGGCGCAGGAAGTGGATCTGCGCATTTATGCCGGTGACCCGCTCAAACTGGCTGATTCCAAACCCATGACCTGGAACGCGGCCACCGGTATCTGGACTTACACCGGCACAGCTACCGAGCTAGACCGCAAGTACTATCGCTTCCGCATCAAGGGTTATAGCCCTGTATCCAAAAAAGTTCAGCGTTTGGAGGTGACTGACCCCTACTCCATCTCCTTGTCTACCAATGGCCGTCATTCGCAGTTCGTCAATCTGAACGATAGTGATCTCAAACCCGCCGGTTGGGATGGCCACATGGTGCCCACAGTGGCGGCGCCGGAGATGATCAATATCTACGAAACCCATATCCGCGACTTCAGTGCCAACGACCAAAGCACCTCTGCGGTTTACCGCGGCAAGTACATGGCGTTTACCCAATCGGGCACTGCACCGGTTAACCATCTGCAAGAATTGGTCGATGCGGGTATGACCCATATCCACTTCTTGCCGAGCAATGACAGCTCCAGCATCAAAGAGAGCAGCGACGAGCAGGTGAATCTGGATAGCTACATCTTTGAGCTGTGCCAAAAAGTGACTAACCCCGATAGTGTTGATGCCTGCGATGGTTCGGAAAGCAATGCATCCACCCTGCGTGAAGTGTTGGAAAGCTACGACCCTACCAGCGACAAAGCGCGCAAACTTATGGCTGCCATTGGCGATCTGGATGCGTTCAACTGGGGTTACGACCCGCAGCATTTCAATGCGCCGGAAGGTAGTTATGCGAGCGATCCTATGGGCTTTGCTCGCATCAAAGAAATGCGCGCCATGAACATGGCATTGCACAACATGGGCTTGCGCGTGGTGATGGATGTGGTTTACCCGCACACCATTTCCTCTGGCCTTGATGTTGCCAACTCCGTCTTCGACAAAGTGGTTCCCGGTTACTACTACCGCACTAACCCTGCTACTGCGCTGGCTGAGCAGGGCACAGGTGCAGGCCCCGATACCGCGACCGAAAACCGCATGATGGGCAAGTTCGTGCAGGATTCAGTCGTGCAATGGGCCGAGGCTTACAAGGTCGATGGCTTCCGTTTTGACCAATCCGGTTTTATGCCCAAGTCAGTGCTGGTCGATGCCTACAATGCTGTCAAAGCCGTGGATGAAGACAGCTACTTCTACGCCGAAGCCTGGACACCGGGCGGCGGCACCTCGGGCGACCGCATTGTTGAGCGCTCAACCCAGGAGGCTCTGGCCGGTACTGGCATAGGTACATTCAATGACCGTATGCGCAACCCATTGCAACAGCTTGCCTTGATCAAAGGTGAAGGGGTGGATGCAGTGCGCGCTGGTCTTGCGGGCAACCTCAAGAACTTCAAGTTGAAAACCAAATCCGGCGCTATCGTAAAAGCCGAGGCGGTGGGTGCTTACAACCTCGACCCGCAAGAAGCCATCAACTATGTGGAAAAACACGATAACGAAACCCTGTGGGATTGGATGCATCGCCCCAACGCCTTGCCAACTGATATGTCGCTCACCAACCGCGTGCGCGTCAGCAGCCTGACCTTGTCAGTGCCGGTATTAAGCCAGGGTGTGCCCTTTATTCAAATGGGTAGCGATTTACTGCGCTCCAAATCCATGTCGCCCAACAGCTACAACGCAGGCGATTGGTTCAATGCGGTGGATTTC
>NZ_JBRFPI010000075.1:0-14500 GCF_053579595.1 Cellvibrio sp. | reverse complement strand
TCACCATGAATATGTTCAAACAAATGCAGCGATAGTGCGCGTCCGCGTTCGAACAAACTGTCATATGTAGATTGCAAATCCAGCAGCGGCGTATGTGCGTAATGGTTTATGAACTTATCTAAAAAAGTGTGTATTTTTTGTTTAGACTGCGAAGGTGCTTCTATTAATTGCATGCCGATGCGCAGTACTGCTACCAGTTCGGCAGAGTTGTCTTCCGGATAATCCATCAGGAGTGATAAAACGGTTAATAATTTCATGGGTCTTACTCCTGAATCGATACGGGAATGACTTGGCGAACCCCTTTGGCTTTAGTGCCAAATAAGCTCACATCATTGTTGCCATCGCCACAGCCGTTTCCAAAACTAAAACCGCAACTGTTTTTTAAATCGTAGGCATTTTCGGCATAAGCTCGGTGACTGGTGGGCACTACAAAACGGTCTTCGTAATTGGCGATGGCCATATAGCGGTACATTTCTTCTACCGTTACTACATCCAGTCCGACTTGTTTAAGCACTTCCAAATCCTGCACACCATCCACATGTTTACTGCGCATATAAGCGCGCATAGCAATCATGCGTTCCAGTGCATGCTCAACCGGTTTTTCATCGCCCGCTGTTAATAAATTAGCGAGATAGCGCAGTGGAATACGCAAGGATTTCAAATCAGGTATCTCACCATTCATGCCCACATGCCCCGCTTGCGCAGCGTTTTGAATGGGTGATAGTGGTGGGATATACCAAACCATGGGCAGAGTGCGATACTCAGGATGCAGCGGTAGTGCGACTTGCCAATCGACTGCCATTTTGTAAACGGGCGAACGCTGTGCGGCTTCAATCCACGCCTGTGGAATACCTTCTGCCTGAGCAGCGGCGATAACGCCGGGTGAATTGGGGTCAAGAAAAATATCCAACTGCGCCTGATATAAATCTTTTTCACTCGCCACACTGGCGGCTTCAGCAATGCGATCAGCATCGTACAAGAGCACACCCAAGTAGCGAATGCGGCCCACACAAGTTTCCGAGCAAACAGTGGGTTGGCCTGCTTCAATTCGTGGATAACAGAAAGTACATTTTTCTGATTTTCCGCTTTTCCAGTTGTAATAGATTTTTTTGTAGGGGCAGCCCGATACACACATGCGCCAGCCGCGACATTTGTCTTGGTCGATTAATACAATGCCGTCTTCTTCGCGTTTATAAATCGCCCCGGAAGGGCAAGAGGCAACACAGGCCGGGTTTAAGCAGTGCTCACACAACCTCGGCAAATACATTAAAAATGTTTTTTCAAATTGACCGTAAATTTCGGTTTGCACTACATCATCGAAATTTTTGTCTTTTCTACGCTTGGCGAATTCGGTGCCGAGAATTTCCTCCCAGTTTGGCCCCCAATTAATTTTTTCCATGCGTTGACCAGTAATTAATGAGCGGGGGCGGGCGGTAGGCTGATGCTCACTTTTGCCTGCGGTGTGCAGGTGTTGGTAATCAAAGTCAAAGGGTTCGTAATAATCGTCAATTTCCGGAAGATCCGGATTGGCGAAAATATTAGCAAGCACTCGCAATTTGCCACCGATACGCGGTGTTAATTTTCCGTCAGCGCTACGCTGCCAGCCGCCTTTCCATTTGTCCTGATTTTCCCACTCTTTGGGAAAACCAACACCAGGTTTTGTTTCTACGTTGTTAAACCAGGCGTATTCCACACCTTCGCGTGAAGTCCACACATTTTTGCAAGTAATAGAGCAGGTGTGGCAACCGATACATTTATCCAGGTTCAACACCATGCCAATCTGGGCACGAACTTTCATTTTTTTTTGCCTCTGTAATTTGAGAAATTTTTTGGGGATGGAACCCCCTCCTGGCCTCCTCCTTCGCAAGGGGGAGGAATAGTTCCCTCCCTTTTTTAAGGGGAGGGTGGAGTTAAGGTGTATCTAACCAATCCACTTCTTTCATTTTTCTCACTACAACAAATTCATCACGGTTGCAGCCAACGGTACCGTAGTAGTTAAAACCGTAAGCCTGTTGTGCGTAGCCACCAATCATATGCGTAGGTTTCATAATCGCGCGGGTCACTGAGTTGTGCATGCCACCGCGTGTTTTAGTGAGCGACGAACCGGGCATATTAATAATGCGTTCCTGGGCGTGGTACATGAGGCTCATGCCTTGCGGAACACGTTGCGATACGACGGCGCGCGCAGAAATTGCCCCGTTGACGTTGAAGACATCAATCCAATCGTTGTCCTCAATGCCCGCCGCTTTTGCATCGATTTCGCTCATCCACACTATCGGGCCGCCGCGCGACAGGGTCAGCATTAACAAATTGTCGCTATAGGTACTGTGAATGCCCCATTTTTGATGCGGCGTAATCCAGTTCAAAATAATTTCTTTGTTGCCGTTGGGTGTCCGATTGATTACTGGGCCAATGGTTTTTAAATTGACGGGCGGTTTGTAACAACACAATTGTTCACCAAAGTCGCGCATCCATTCATGATCCTGATAAAACTGCTGGCGGCCGGTGATGGTGCGCCATGGAATTAACTCATGCACATTGGTATAACCCGCGTTGTAAGAAACGTGTTCATCTTCCAACCCCGACCAAGTAGGTGCGGAAATAATTTTTCGCGGTTGGGCAACAATATCGTGGAAGCGAATTTTTTCGTCTTCTTTCGGCTTGGCTAAATGGGTGTGATCGCGCCCGGTAATTTTTGAAAGGGCATCCCAGGCTTTTACCGCAACGTGGCCGTTGGTTTCCGGTGCGAGCGATAAAATTACTTCGCAGGCATCAATCGCCGTTTCAATTTTTGGTCGCCCCTGATGCGCCCCTTCTTCAGTATGAGTGCGATTTAATTTGCCGAGAAATGCGACTTCTTCTTTGGTATCCCATTTAATGCCTTTGCCACCGTTGCCGAGTGATTCAAGTAATGGTCCAAGTGAAGTGAAACGTTTATAGGTGTTGGGGTAGTCGCGCTCTACCACCACCATATTGGGCATGGTCAGACCTGGAATGGCTTCGCATTCACCTTTCCACCAGGCTTTAACACCGTAGGGTTGTGCTAGCTCATCAGGCGAGTCGTGCATCATCGGTTGGGTGACAAAATCTTGCTCTACACCTAAATGGCCATCGCATAATTCCGAGAATTTTTTGGCTATGCCTTTAAAAATATCCCAGTCACTGCGCGACTCCCATACCGGGTCAATGGCTTTGGTGAGTGGGTGAATAAATGGATGCATATCCGAGGTATTCATGTCGTCTTTTTCATACCAGGTGGCGGTAGGTAAAACGATATCGGAATACAAACAGGTAGTAGACATTCTGAAATCGAGCGTCACTAGCAAATCTACTTTGCCAACCGCGCCCTCGTGATGCCATTTCACATCTTCCGGTTTTTTTCCATCAGCGCCCAAATCTTTACCGAGCAAACCGTGTTTGGTACCCAGCAAATGGTGCAGCATATATTCATGGCCTTTGCCGCTGGAGCCTAATAAATTCGAGCGCCAGATAAATAAATTGCGCGGAAAGTTTTGCGGTGCATCCGGGTCTTGGCAGGCGAATTCAATTGCGCCGCTTTTTAATTGTTCGACAACATAGTCTTTTGGTGCTTTACCGGCTGCTTTTGCAGCGGCAACAATGTGCAGTGGGTTAGTGCCGAGCTGCGGAGCAGAGGGCAGCCAGCCCATACGCTCAGCGCGGGCATTAAAATCAATGATGCTACCGCTCCATTTTTCTTTATTAGCGAGTGGTGAAACGACTTCACTCATGTCGAGCTTTTCGTAGCGCCATTGACTTGCATGGTTATAGAAAAATGAAGTGCCGTTCATTTGGCGGGAAGGGCGCTGCCAATCCAAGCCGAAGGCCAGTGGTAGCCAACCATTTTGTGGGCGCAATTTTTCTTGCCCTACATAGTGCGCCCAACCGCCACCACTTTGGCCTACGCAACCGCACATCATCAGCATGTTAATCAGGCTGCGGTAATTCATATCCATGTTGTACCAGTGGTTGAGTGCAGCGCCCACAATCACCATGGAGCGACCGTGGGTTTTGTCCGCCGTGCGCGCAAATTCGCGCGCAACACGAATCACATCGGCACGCGGCACGCCGGTAATTTTTTCTTGCCATGCGGGAGTGTAGGGCGCGTCATCATCAAATGATAAGGCCACATTGGTATCGCCCAGCCCGTTATCGACGCCGTAGTGAGCAACCATTAAATCGAATACGCTGGCTACCCATGCGCTTTCGCCGTTGGCCAGTATCACCTTGCGTGCAGGGACTTTGCGTAGCTGAATATCACTGTGATCAGTGTGTTTAAAATAATTGTATTCGTGTTCGTTGCCGCCAAAATACGGAAAAGCCACATCCAGAATTTCATCGCAATTATTTTTTAGCGATAAAAGCGTATCTGTATCAGCTCCGGTTTTTCCATCGCGCTGCTCCAGATTCCATTTACCACTTTGCCCCCAGCGATAGCCGATGGAGCCATTAGGGCTTATTAATTCTTGCGTGTGTGAATTGATGGCGATGGTTTTCCAATCGGGATTGTTTTCTTGTCCGAGATTGTCTACCAAATCCGCTGCACGCAAAAAACGCCCTTGTGTTAAATGCTGACCCTGTGGCTCCAGCATGACCAGCATGGGCATATCGGTATATTGTTTTACGTAATTGGTAAAATAAGTACTGGGGCTGTCGATATGAAATTCTTTTAAAATCACATGACCAAAGGCCATACCCAATGCCGCATCAGTTCCTTGTTTAGGCGATAACCAGGTATCGCCAAATTTGGATGCTTCGGAATAGTCAGAGGTAATGACGCAGGTTTTCGTGCCTTTATAGCGAACTTCCGATAAGAAGTGGGCATCTGGTGTACGTGTTTGGGGAACGTTAGAGCCCCACACAATAATGTAATTGGAGTTATACCAATCGGCAGATTCCGGTACGTCTGTTTGCTCGCCCCACACTTGTGGCGATGATGGAGGTAAGTCGCAATACCAATCGTAAAAACTTAAACAGTTGCCACCAATCAAGGATAAATAACGTGAACCGGCGGCGTAAGACACCATCGACATGGCGGGGATGGGTGAGAAGCCGTTGATGCGATCAGGGCCATAGGTTTTAGCGGTGTAAACATTAGAGGCGGCAATAATTTCATTCACTTCGCCCCAGTGCGCGCGTACAAATCCGCCCAGACCACGCCGTGATTTATATTTTTTTGCGCGCGCTGCATCTTCAACAATGGATGCCCATGCTTCCACTGGGTCACAATATTCCTGACGCGCTTCGCGCCACAGTTCAATTAACGCCTGACGCACCTTGGGGTATTTCAAACGATTAGCGCTGTAAATATACCAGGAGTAACTTGCGCCGCGTGGGCAGCCGCGTGGTTCATGATTAGGTAAGTCGGGGCGTGTGCGTGGGTAATCTGTCTGCTGGGTTTCCCAGGTGATCAAGCCGTCTTTCACGTAAATTTTCCAGCTACAAGAGCCGGTGCAATTGACGCCGTGGGTCGAACGCACAATTTTATCGTGCTGCCAACGCTGACGATAACCTTGTTCCCAAGAGCGATCCTCATCAGTGGTAACACCATGCCCATCAGCGAAGGGTTCTTGACGTTTTTTAAAAAAACGTAATTTGTCGAGTAGATGACTCATTCTATGGCAGCTCCTAAAAGTGTGCGCGTTAATCCATTACTGACACAACGGCGTTATGCTAATGGCGCGCTTTCGGTTCACGGTTGACACAGGAATACTGCGCCATTCATGCGCTGCCTGCCAGTGAGTGAAAAGTGCCGCAAAGCCGTTCATCTACCACCAAATGAGTATTTGTATTTGTTGGCTAACTTATTGAATTTGTTGATTTTTTAGTTTTTGCGGGTAGGGCGTGCGAGGCTAAAAAATAAGCCTCAGTACAGAAGGGGTACTCCAATAAAAAGGCCGTTCCATAATGCTGGTAGCGGCCCGGATAAATCGGCACAGAAAATACAAAAAAATTAACTCTGATTGAGCGCGGCGAGCACATCCATAGCGGTAATAACACCGACCACTTTATTGTTGTCGGTTACAAAAACGCGGTGTATGTGCTGGTCAAGAAGTATTTTCGCCACTGACTTTATTGATTCGCCCTGGTCAATCGCAATGACCTCATGATTCATAATTTGATGAACGGTACAATTTTTATCGGCATCCTTTACCCATGAGCGGAGTACTTCCTCATTTATTTCCTGGCCGCAACTATCCCGATAGTGGTTGCGCAAGGCATTGCCTTTATCGCGCTCAGTGAGATTATTGAATTTAAAAACATCGCTTACGCTGACCACGCCAACTAATTCGTGATCTGAGGCTATGACGGGAGCGGCAGAAATTTTACGGTTAATAAAAAAGTCTGCTAGTCGGCTGATAGTCCAGCCCTCGTAAGCAGTTAATAAGGTGTTGCTCATAATATCTTTGGCGCAAGAGCTGCTAGTGTTGGTAGTATTCATATTGAAGCCTCTTGTTGTTTGATTGGCACTAGGTAATAGAGCTTATCGGCTAAAAAAATGTTTTTGGCAATTTCCCTGAATGGCTAGAGGGGAGCAATAAAATACCTCCAAATGGGTATTTATCTTTTTATATGAAGCTGTTTTATGAACTCACTTGTACCTAAATCTTCCATTATTGTTCGCGTCAGTGTGGCACTTGCCGGAATTGTTATTTTAGGCATGAGTACGATGTTGATTTCCTATTGGTTGTCAGAGCGTGCTGAAAACGATTCCCTGGCGATTAATGTCGCTGGCTCTTTGCGTATGCAAAGTTATCGTTTGGGCTTGCTGGCATTGGATGACACGCCTGATGCTGCGCAATGGATAGCGGCACAGCAAAAAATTGATGAAACATGGCGTAACCCGGTATTCATTCCTTTTTTGCATGAGAAACCAGCAATCAGTGAGTTATACACCCGCGCAGCGGACAACTGGCCCACACAGTTATTGCCAGCATTTAATCAGGTTAAGCAACAGCAAGATTCTATAACCGACCAACAATTACAAATTCTGTTGGATGAACACATTCAGTTGTTGGATGCACTAGTGCAAACCATTCAACAGGATGCGGAACAAAAGGTACGCAGTTTTCGTTTGGTGCAAATCATTGCGCTTTTTGCAACCTTGTTGGTATCGGCATTGGTGATGTATTCGCTCAGAGTCAAAGTAGAGCAGCCACTCAATCAATTAACCGCTATGGCTAAGCGAATTTCCCAAGGCGATTTCAGTCATCAAATACCGGTAGTCAGCCAGGATGAATTAGGTGTTCTTGCTGGTTCGTTTAATCTTATGAGTCGATCAATCGCTAATAGTTATGATCATCTTGAACAACAAGTGGATGAAAAAACCCGGGAGTTGCAACAGTCTAATAACTCGCTACAGTTTTTATACGATACTGCCAAGTTCATTATTGAGCATAATCCCCAAGGTATTAATTACGATGAAATAATTTCCCGTTTAGGGAAAACTATCAACGTGTCCGACCTTGAATTATGTTTAATGACCACTGAGGGCAATAGCCCGTACCTGCAAATAAAACCGGCGAGTGAAATTAACGCAGAGTTGTGCAAAAAACAAAACTGTTCGAAATGTTTATCCAGCCGGGGCGTAGTAGAAAAAACGGATGGAACGGCAATTTATCGTTTTCAATTGAATCGCAATGAGCGACATTATGGCTTGATAGTGTGTCGGGTAGAGGAACGAAAATTATTGTCGCCATGGCAAGAGCAACTAATTCAATCCACTACCGATCAATTGGCGATTGGTATGAGCTTAAAAACCGATGAAGACCAATCGCGCCGCTTGGCGGTTTTGCAAGAGCGCAATGCTATTGCACGCGAATTGCATGATTCCCTTGCGCAAGCGTTATCCTACTTAAAAATCCAGGTAACTCGCCTCAATAAAGCCATTGATCGCGAAGATAAAATCACTATGGAGGATGTAGCAGGTGAGCTGCGCGAAGGGTTAAATAATGCCTATCGTCAATTGCGTGAGTTATTAACGACGTTCCGTTTAAAAATTGACGGCAGCGGTTTAAAGGTTGCGCTTGAATCCAGTATAGAACAGTTACGTGCGCAGAATTCGATGAATATTCATCTTGATTTTGCCTTAAGTAATATTCCCCTCACGCCCAACGAGGAGATTCATTTGCTGCAAATTATTCGAGAGGCTAGCCAAAATGCGATTAATCACAGTGGAGGAAAAAATTTGGATATCCGCCTTTGGCAAAATGCAGATCAAGCGATCAGTTTAACCATCGCAGATGATGGTAGTGGCCTTCCGGGTTCGCCGGAAAAAATTAATCACTATGGGTTGGCCATCATGAAAGAGCGCGCTAAACATTTGGGAGGCGAGCTGATGCTGTCCAACCAATCCTCTGGTGGTGTTTTGGTGAGCTTTGAATTCATTCCTGATTTTATAAAAATTCGCCAAAAAAGCGGGATCATCACTTCCGATATATTTAACGACTTGGCATAAGCATTAATTAACTGATACCCAATAACTTAATTAATGCAGGTTGTTTTTGTTTTGGTAGTAGATCGGCCAGAGTGTATTGATCGAGTACGTTAAAAAAAGCTTCCAATGCCGCCGCAAATACACTTTTAAGGTGGCATGCGGGTGTGATGGTACAGCCCTGAGCGCCAGTGAAGCACTCTACTATTGCTAGATCCTGCTCAGTGTCGCGCACGAGCTTACCGATATTAATATCCTCAGCAGGGCCATTTAAGCGCAGCCCGCCATTCTTCCCCCGCACCGCAATTAAATAACCTTTGGCGTTGAGTTCTTGAACCACTTTCATTAAATGGTTTTTTGAAATGTTGTAGCTCTCTGCAATTTCGCCAATAGTAGAAATTTCTTCACCCTTGAGTGCTACGTACATGAGTACACGCAGTGAATAATCGGTATAACGGGTTATGTGCATAGATTTCTCTTCTTATCCGGGGCGGCCATCTGCGCGTGGGCGGGTGAGTATTGGCCAATAAATCAAGGTAAATGTGGCAAAGGCGAGGGACCAGCCTGTAGCGGCCACTAGCAATCCTACGCGGTAATCCAGTAGTTGTAATGCGGCTAATACCCGAGCCAATGCCGCTAGTGTAATAGCCACGTAAATCGCTAATGCAAACCGGGGCAGGGTGAGTGTGCGGCCGGTGTGCCCAAGGGCTACACGGGTCATTACTCCCAGAATCAGAGTTCCCATGGCGCCGACTCCCAGTGCATGTTGCCAAGCGGTAGGGGCGGCGAGATTAAAGGCTGCGGCGCTCTTGAGCAATAGCGCGACAACAATCCAGCCATAGCCGAGGTGGAGAATCCACAACAGCGGTTCTCGCGCAGTACGCCAGCCTGACCAGCCGATCAAACGCAAGGCATTGAGTGCACCTGCAATTAAGGCCATAACGCCGGTTAACCAGGAAGTGCCGGTGAAAAAGTCGGCGGGAATTAACAACAGCGTAGCGATGAGTGCGGCGCGATCCAGAACAGCGAATGATTTTACGCACTCAATTTGAATGCCTTGATTGCGCAGCCAGTTAATCGTAAAGAGCGGAATAATTCGGCCACCAATCACAATCATCATCAGGGTAATTAAACCCAGTGCCATTAATTCACCACGCCGTAACCATTGTGGGTCACTCGTGATAAATCCGATATGCATCATTACATTAGCGAGGCTCAGTACTAGCAAAATCCCTGCAATGGGTAAATTGCGTTTGTTTCCGTGGCGCAATAATACGCGGGTCATATAGATAGCCATCACGGGCATAAATAATAAATCAACCCCCGCTGCTATACCCACTGGCCACCAGCTTGCTGTCCACATGGCAACGCGGCCTGCGAACCAGATTATTATCAGCGCGAGTAATGCTTTGCCGTGTAACGGAGCTGCACCAGTCCAGTTGCATACTGCCGTCAACAAAAAACCGGCGATAGCCAGTGGAATCAAACCAAATAACATTTCATGGCTGTGCCAGTGTACTGGCGACCATCCCAATGGCAGTGAGAGTCCGCCAAACAAAAAGCTCATCCAGGCAATAACAGTAATAACTCCATAAATACCCGTGAGCAAAAAGAATGGGCGGAAGGGGTGTGCAAGAATCGATTGTGATTGAAAAAAATTATTCATGAAAAACCTCTGGATCAGCATAGGCGCGAATATCACTGTAAACCTTGCATCCTTTGTACAGGATAATGTTGTCGGGAGTTATGCGATCTTCATCTTGTGGTGAGGGACGCGTAAAAATAAAAATTCCGATCGCGCCAAATAAACACAAGGTGACACTGATAATCGCCCAGTGAAACCCAAGAAGTATTAATAGCAGCCAGCTGGACGCAAGCATCACTATTGCCAATCGTTTAGCGGAGGATGGAATCGCCCGCTCTTTTTGCCATGCGCGCAGGGGCTTACTTAACCATGGGTGAGTGGTTAACCAGTGGTGTAAGCGCGGTGAGCCCTTTGCGGCAGACCATGCTGACAATAATAGAAACGGTGTAGTAGGCAGTAGTGGAGTCACTATACCAACCACACCGATCAGCAATGATAAGCATGCAAGCACAAGGTAACCGGCTTTTACAGGCTGCGACAGTGTGGAGTAGGCAGGCATTCTCAGTTCCTCTTTCATCTATAGCGCGAAGTGGACGGTATTAAAATCTTTACCTTTAAACATGTATTCATTTTACATCTTTATAAGATGCATTTACAATGCATCTTAGCGAGGTTATTTGGCAGAGTTGCTGGGTTCCCTTTAATTACCGTCGTTTTATTGCAGCCGGAGAGTGACATTATGACAATTACCGACCAAAGTCTTGGCCAACTTGCACGGAGTATTCCGGGGGCCACCGCGATTTTTCATAAACACCAATTGGACTTTTGTTGCGGCGGAAAGAAAAGCTTGCGCGATGCAGCAAGTGAACGCGATCTGAACTTGGAAGCACTTGCTAGTGAGTTACAGGTGCTGCAATCGCAGCAACCAAGGGAACAAGAATGGGTAAATGTGCCGGACATTGAATTGATCGAACATATACTCACGCGGTATCACGATGTGCATCGTCAACAACTTCCGGAACTGATTCGCCTTGCCCAGCGAGTGGAGTTGGTTCATGGCGGGCATACCGAGTGCCCTACAGGTTTGGCGCAACTTTTGGAAACCATGCTGCAAGAGCTGGAAAACCACATGCAGAAGGAGGAGCAAATTCTGTTTCCGATGATTAGCCGTGGCATTACCGGCATGGCTGTCCAACCGATAGCAATGATGCGCCGCGAACACGACGATCACGGTGCCGCACTCGCGGATATTGATCACATCACGCGCGGTATTGTTATACCCAAGGGGGCATGTAATACCTGGCGCGCGCTCTACTTTGGTCTTGAAACTTTAAAAGCGGATCTGATGGATCACATTCATCTTGAAAACAATATTTTATTTGATCGTATTGATGGTGCTCTGGAGGTGAGTCATGGGTGAGTATCGCAAGCTGTGGTTTATCTTGATTGGCGTGCTCGCCGTTACCTTTTCATTGCTCGGATATTTTGGTACCGAGGTCTATCGCAACGCACCACCAATCCCGGCAAAAGTTGTGAGCGAAAGTGGTGAGGTATTAATGACTCACGATTCTATTCTGGATGGGCAAACCGCATGGCAATCTGTGGGCGGCATGCAACTGGGGTCGATTTGGGGGCACGGTGCTTATCAGGCGCCGGACTGGACGGCTGATTGGTTGCATCGCGAACTGAAAAATTGGCTCGAACTGGCTGCGCAAGATGTTTTTGGTAAAGCCTATGCTGATTTGGATGGCGCGCAACAAAACGCGCTGCAGTACGATTTAAAAGTAGCCTACCGCACAAACACCTATAACGCGGATACCGATCAGGTGGTGCTTTCAGCACGCCGTGTTCAGGCGATTGCACAAACCGCCGATTATTATCAGCGTTTATTCAGTGATGTCCCAGAGCTACAAAAAACGCGCGAAAATTATGCGATGAAAGAAAACACGTTGCCTGACCCTGAGCGACGCGAACGCATGGCCGAATTTTTCTTTTGGACCGCATGGGCGGCATCTACCGAGCGCACACCGGGTGAGGCGACTTACACTAATAATTGGCCTCATGAGCCGCTGATCGACAACAGACCCACCGCAGAAAATATCGTGTGGTCAGTTGCCAGCGTTGTCTTGTTAATTTTTGGTGTAGGCGCTCTGGTATGGGCATGGGCGTTTCTGCGCAAAGAAAATGAGGAGGAGACAGTTGCTCCAGATGTCGATCCGATTACAACCTTTGCCGTCACGCCTTCGCAGCGCGCCTTGGGAAAATATTTATTTGTTGTAGTCGCGCTCTTTACCTTTCAAGTTTTCCTGGGAGGGTTCACCGCGCATTACACCGTGGAAGGGCAAACGTTTTACGGCATTAATGTGTCTGAGTGGTTTCCTTATTCGTTGGTGCGTACTTGGCACATTCAGTCAGCCATGTTTTGGATTGCTACGGGTTTTCTCGCGGCTGGATTATTCCTTGCGCCAATAATTAACGGTGGTAAAGATCCTAGGTATCAAAAGCTAGGGGTGGATATTCTCTTCTGGGCTTTGATTGCGGTGGTGGTTGGTTCGTTTATCGGTAATTTCCTTGCCATCGCGCACATCATACCGAGTAATCTAAGTTTCTGGTTTGGTCACCAAGGTTATGAGTACGTTGATTTGGGTAGGGTGTGGCAAATAGGAAAATTTATTGGAATTGTACTCTGGTTGTTTTTAATGATGCGCGGCATTACCTCGGCGTTAAGGCAACCTGGCGATAAAAATTTATTAGCCTTGTTAACCGCATCTGTCGTCGCCATCGGATTATTTTACGGTGCTGGTTTGTTCTACGGTGAACGCACACATCTCTCTGTAATGGAGTATTGGCGTTGGTGGGTTGTGCATCTTTGGGTTGAAGGTTTTTTTGAAGTGTTTGCAACCGCTGCACTCGCGTTTATCTTCTGCAGTATGGGGTTGGTATCGCGGCCCATGGCAACAGCTGCCACACTGGCATCGGCATCGTTATTTATGTTGGGCGGCGTGCCAGGTACTTTTCATCACTTATACTTCGCTGGCACCACCACACCGGTAATGGCTGTGGGTGCGACCTTTAGTGCGCTCGAAGTTGTACCGCTTGTAGTGCTAGGTTATGAAGCTTGGGAAAACTGGCGCTTGAAAAATCGCGCGCCCTGGATGCAACAAATAAAATGGCCTTTGACCTTCTTTGTTGCGGTTGCATTTTGGAACATGCTTGGTGCGGGTGTGCTTGGATTCATGATTAACCCACCCATCGCGCTTTACTATGTGCAAGGTTTAAATACTACACCGACACATGCCCATGCGGCTTTGTTTGGCGTGTATGGATTCCTGGCGCTGGGTTTCTCGTTGTTAATCCTTCGCTATATTCGCCCGCAATTAGTGTTTAGCGATAAGTTAATGAAAGTGGCGTTTTGGTGGATGAACATAGGTTTGACGCTAATGCTGTTCACCAGCTTATTACCAGTCGGGATTATCCAGTTTGTTGCAAGTGCATCCGAGGGGTTGTGGTACGCGCGTAGCGAATCGTTTATGCAATCAGATTTGCTCGTGACCTTGCGCTGGGTTCGTACATTTGGTGACGTGGTTTTTATCGTCGGTGCTTTAGCAGTGAGCTGGCAGGTTGTGGTGGGTTTATTTTCCTTATCAACAGGTGGTGTGTTAACAATCGATCCAGCTAAGACGCCTGAAAAAAAAGAAACTGTGTGCTGCGGTAGTTGTGGCGGCAAATAGGGTGTAACAGTTAAGCCTTAAGCCGGATATTGAGTTTAATGTCCGGCTTAACTTAATGTCATATGATGATGGATTTCTCGTCAATCCAAAATGCCTAGTATCCTAGCGCACTTTTTATGTAATATTTTAGTGATTCGAACAAGGTAACACCTCAAAATATTTTGTACTACTGAGTATTAATCTCCCTCCAGCTGTTCGTTAAAATTTGGCTGGCTTGTTTAATTTCGTCGTCAGTTGTTGATATCCCCACCGACAATCTTACTGAACCGCGCGCGCGGTCAGCAGATGCACCTATTGCCGCCAACACACCGCTGACCGCATCGCCATGTGAGTGGCAAGCTGAGCCTACTGATGCAGCGATCTGACCTGCTGCGCTTTCCAGAAGTGCCCTACCACTAACACCAGGGAACGAAATATTTAATGTGTTAGGAAGTCTATGCTCTGGATGGCCATTCAAAATGATTCCGGGAATACCTGCTTGTAAGCGGCTGAGTAATTCGTCGCGTAATTGTTTTAAATAAGGTTCAGCCTCCGGTAGCCGTGCGGCAGCTAAACGGGCGGCTTCGCCCAGTGCTGCAACTGCAATAACATTTTCTGTTCCAGGTCGCAGGCTGCGCTCGTGACCTGCGCCATACATGATCGGGTTAATAGGTGTGCCTTCACGCACATACAATGCACCCACACCTTTTGGGGCATAAAATTTATGGCCTGCAATGGTTAATGCATCAACTC